>NZ_JCBANC010000071.1:0-31704 GCF_059760815.1 Achromobacter sp. 1012554356
TTAAGAACCAACCCCCGCCGCCTTAAGACCCCCCCCAAAAAAAACAAAACAAGGGAAACCCCGCGATAGATAACCCGCATATCCACCCCCACAATTTCTATTGTGCAGCCCCCCGCTCGCCCGCCTAGACTCTCCCTCATCAAGCGACACCCACGGAGTTCCTCATGCCTGCCTACGGCCCGCCGTTGAATTTCCAGCGCTGGATCCAAGACCACGCTCATCTGCTGAAGCCCCCCGTCGGCAACCAGCAAATCTGGCAGGACAGCGACTTCATCGTCACCGTCGTCGGCGGTCCCAATCACCGCACCGACTATCACGACGATCCGCTTGAGGAATTCTTCTATCAAGTCCGCGGCAACGCCTGGCTCTCCCTGTGGATCGACGGCAAACCCGAACGCGTCGACCTGAAGGAAGGCGACATCTTCCTCTTGCCCCCGCACGTCCGCCACTCCCCCCAGCGCCCCGAAACCGACAGCGCCTGTCTCGTCATCGAACGCCAGCGCCCGCAAGGCCTGCTCGACGGATTCGAGTGGTACTGCCCACATTGCGGCCACCTCGTGCATCGCGTCGAAGTCCAGCTCAAAAGCATCGTCACCGACCTGCCTCCCCTCTTCCAGGCCTTCTACGAAAGCCAGAAAAAACGCACCTGCCCCGGCTGCGGCGAAATCCATCCGGGCAAGGGCCAAGCCCCGACCGCGCAACCCACACCCGCCCAGGCATCCACTTAAGATGATCCAGAAAATCGACATGCATGCGCACTTCTTCCCGCCGATCACCCGGCAGGAAGCCGCCGCGCTTGACCCCGTCAATGCGCCCTGGCTGCGTCCGGACGACAACGGTTCCACCGGCCAGATCATGGCAGGCGACCATCCGTTCCGCCCCGTCGATGCCACCCTCTGGGACCCCGCGCTGCGCATCGAACAGATGGACCGTCACGGCGTCGATGTCCAGATCCTGTGCGCCACGCCCATCATGTTCGGCTACACCTACCCCGCGCAGGCTGCCGCCGATTGGGCCGCGCGCATGAACGATCTTGCGCTCGAACATTGCGCCCACGCGCCCACGCGCCTCAAATCCCTGGCCCAAGTTCCCCTGCAGGACCTCGACCTCGCCTGCCGCGAAGCATCGCGATCACGCGCGGCCGGCCACCTGGGCGTGCAGATCGGCAACCACGTCGGCCCGCGCGACCTTGACGACGACACGCTTGTCCAGTTCCTCGTCCACTGCGCCAACGACGACATTCCCGTCCTCGTCCATCCGTGGGACATGATGACCGACGGCCGCATGAAGAAATGGATGCTGCCGTGGCTCGTCGCCATGCCCGCAGAAACCCAGCTCGGCATTCTGTCCCTGATCCTGTCCGGCGCCTTCGAACGCATTCCCCGCAGCCTAAAGCTGTGCTTTGCTCACGGCGGCGGCAGCTTTGCGTACCTGCTCGGCAGAGTCGACAACGCCTGGCGCCATCGCGACATCGTCCGCGAAGACTGCCCGCATCCGCCCTCCTCGTACACCGACCGCTTCTACACCGACAGCGCCGTCTTCGACCCCCGCTCCCTGCGTCTGCTCATCGACGTCATGGGCGAAGACCGCGTCCTGCTCGGCTCCGACTATCCCTATCCCTTGGGCGAGCAAGAAGTCGGCAAGCTCGTCACGCACGCCGACCTCGTGCCCGGCGTGCAGCAGAAGATTTTGTTCCGCAACACGATGACCTTCTTTGGCTTGCAGGCGCAGCAATGACACGCGCTGCAGTGAACCAACGCGCCAGCGAATCCACGCCACCGCGCGCATCACATCCACGACCGTGACACACGGCATAGCAAGGGGAATCACCATGAAACGCATCCATACGCTGGCCGCCGCCGCGGTGCTCGGGCTGTCGCTGAACGCGGCCGCGCAAGCAGACGTCAAGATCGGCCTGCTGACCACGCTGACCGGCCCCGGCTCCGTGCTCGGCCAGGACCAGCTCGACGGCTTCATGCTCGCCGTCGAACAAGGCGGCGGCAAGCTCGGCGGCGTGGCCGTGCAGGTCATCAAGGAAGACGACCAGTTCAAGCCTGAAGTCGGCGTCCAGGCCGCGCGCAAGCTCGTGCAAAGCGACAAGGTGCCCATCATCACCGGCGTCGTCTACTCCAACGTCATGCTCGCCGTCGTGCGGCCCGTGACCAGCGCCGGCGTCTTCCTGGTTGGCTCCAACGCCGGTCCCACCAACCTCGCCGGCAAGGACTGTTCGCCGTATTTCTTCTCCACGTCCTGGAACAACACCCAGCGCCACGAAGGCAGCGGCGAAATGGCCAACCAGATGGGCTTCAAGAAGGTCTATCTGCTGGCCCCCAACTACCAGGCAGGCAAGGACGCCATGGCCGGCTTCAAGCGCTTCTACAAGGGCGATGTCGTCAACGAAGTATTCACGCAGGTCAACCAGCCCGACTATTCCGTCGAACTGGCCGCGCTGGCCGACGCCAAGCCCGACGCCGCGTACGTGTTCTTTCCCGGCGGCATGGGGGTGAACTTCATCAAGCAGTATCGCCAGGCCGGGCTCTTCGGCAAGATCCCGCTGCTGTCGGTGGACACCATCGACGGCGCCACGTTGCCGGCGTTGCAAAAGGACGCGCTGGGCGCCGTCACCAACGTGCCGTATTCGCCCGACCTGGACAACGCCGCCAACAAGACCTTTGCTGAAGCGTTCCGCCAGAAATACGGCCGCGAGCCGTCCAGCTACGCCGCGCAGTCCTATGACGCCGCCCAGTTGATCGGCTCCGCGCTCAAGAAGACCGGCGGCAAGACCGACGACAAGGACGCGTTGCGCAAGGCGCTGGAAGCCGCCGACTTCCAATCGGTGCGCGGCGAGTTCCGCTATCAGCCCAACCACTTCCCCGTGGCCGGATTCTTCCGGGCAGACGTGGCCGAGAACGCCGACGGCAAGGTCGCGTTTGTCAACAAGGGCCCCATCTTCCCCGACCTGTCCAAGGTCTCCGACCAGTACGCCGCCCAGTGCGTCATGAAGTGAAGCGGGCGGCCCAGCCGGCCGCCAGCAAGGGGGTGTAGCCATGTCCACGACGCTGCTGCTGGTGCAGGCCTTGAACGGCCTGCAACTCGGCATCCTGCTGTTTCTGCTGGCCGCCGGTCTGACACTGGTGTTCGGCATCATGAATTTCATCAACCTGGCGCACGGGTCGCTGTACATGATGGGTGCGTTCATCGCGGCCACCGTGTTCCGGCACACCGGCTCGTTCCTGCTGGCCGCCGCTGCGGTCGTCGCGGGCATGGCCGCGCTGGGGCTGTTGCTGGACCGGATCGCGCTGGCGCGGCTATATCCGCGCGATCACCTGGACCAGGTGCTGGCCACGTTCGGTTTCATCCTGTTCTTCAACGAGCTCACCCGCATTCTGTGGGGACCCGCGCCGATCAGCATGGGGCTGCCTTCCTGGCTGTCCGGCACCATCGACATCCTGGGCGTCACGTATCCGCTGTACCGGTTTCTCATCATCGTGGTCGGGCTGGTGGTCGCGGCGGGGTGTTACCTGCTCATCCATCGCACTCGGCTCGGCATGCTGATCCGCGCCGGGTCCACCGACCGCATGATGGTCGGCGCGCTGGGTGTGAACATCGCGCGCCTGAACACGCTGCTGTTCGTGCTGGGCGCCGTGCTGGCGGGCCTGGCCGGGCTGATGGCCGGCCCCATCCTGTCCGCGCAGACCGGCATGGGCGAACCCATCCTGATCCTGACGCTGGTGGTCATCGTGATCGGCGGCATCGGCTCCGTGCGCGGCGCATTCCTGGCCGCGTTGATGGTCGGGCTGATCGACACGCTGGGACGCGCGCTGCTGCCGACGCTGCTGCGCGCAGCCCTGCCCCCGGCAGCGGCCAATGCCGCAGGCCCCGCCATCGCGTCGATGCTGATCTACATCGTCATGGCGCTGGTGCTGGCGATGCGGCCGCAGGGCCTCTTTCCCGTCAGGCACGGATAAGGACGCCGACGCCATGTTCACGCTATCTCCCCGCACGCTGGCCGCCGCCGCGCTGCTGTTCTTGTTCGCCCTGGTGCCCGTGTATGCGCAGTGGCAGGGCGAACCGTTTCTGCTGGCGCTGTTCGGCCGCGTGCTGGTTTACGGCATCGCGGCGCTGGCGCTGAATCTGCTGCTGGGCTACGGCGGCATGGTGAGCTTCGGCCATGCGCTGTATCTGGGCCTGGGCGCGTATTCCGTCGGCGTGCTGTCGCACTACGGCATCGAAAGCGGCTGGCTGCATTTGGCCGGCGCCATCGGCGCGTGCGCGGCCGTCGGGCTGGTCAGCGGCTATGTGGTCATGCGCACCAACGGCATCGCGTTCATCATGATCACGCTGGCCTTCGCGCAGATGTTCTATTTTCTGGCGACGGGGCTAGAAGGCTTTGGCGGCGACGACGGCATGTCGCTCTTTGCCGGCAGCGACTTTGGCCTCTTCCGGCTGGACACGCCGCTCGCGCTGTATTGCACGGCCTTCGGCGTGCTGCTGCTGGTGCTGTGGCTGATGCACCGGCTGATCCACGCGCCCTTCGGCATGGCCCTGCGCGGCTGCCAGGCCAACGAGCGCCGCATGCGCGCGCTGGGCTTTCCCACGCTGCGCTACCGGCTTGCCGCCTATGTGATTTCCGCCGTCATCTGCGGCGTGGCGGGCGTGCTGCTGGCGAACCTCACCATGTACGTCTCGCCGTCCTACCTGGCGTGGACCACGTCGGGCGAACTGATTGTGATGGTCGCGCTGGGCGGCCTGGGCACGCTGTTCGGTCCGGTGGCCGGCGCGCTGGCGTTTCTGCTGCTGGAAGAAGGCTTGAAGCTCATCACCGATCACTGGATGCTGGTCATGGGCCTGTTGATCGTCGGCGTGGTGCTCGCCTCGCGGCGCGGCGTCTACGGCAGTCTGTCGGCAACACCGTGGTGCATGCCTCGCAGGGCGGCGCGCCATACCTCCGGAGAGCCGCAATGAGCGCCCTGCGCATCGAAAACCTGGAAAAGCGCTACGGCGGGCTGACGGTCACCGACAAGCTATCGCTGGACGTGGCCAGCGGCGAGCTGCACGCCGTGATCGGCCCCAACGGCGCCGGCAAGACCACGCTGATCGGGCAACTGAGCGGCGAACTGCGGCCCGACGCCGGACGCGTGCTGCTCGACGGCAAGGACGTCACGCGCATGCCGGTGGAAAAGCGCGTGCGCCACGGCCTGGCGCGCTCTTATCAGATCACCTCGGTCTTCAAGCCCTTCACCGCGCTGGAGAACGTGGCGATGGCAGTGCAGGCGCGGCGCGGCCACAGCTTCCGGTTCTGGCGGCCCGTGCTGTCCACACCGGCGTTGACCGGCCCCGCCCGCGAGGCGCTGGCCCTGGCCGGCCTGTTGGCGCGTGAGAACACGCCGGCCAGCGACCTTGCCCACGGCGAACTGCGCCAGCTCGAACTGGCGATGGTGCTGGCGTGCCAGCCGTCGCTGCTGCTGCTGGACGAACCCATGGCGGGCATGAGCCAGCACGAGTCCGAGGCCATGACCCGGTTGCTGCTGTCGCTGCGCGGCCGCTACACGATATTGCTGGTGGAGCACGACATGCAGGCCGTCTTTGCCCTGTCCGACCGCATCACCGTGCTGGTGTACGGCCGCGCGCTCGCGTGCGGCACTGCGGACCAGATCCGCGACGATCCGCAGGTCCGTGAATGCTATCTGGGCAGCGAGCGCGGCCGCCCCCGGGAGGCGCGCGCATGACCGCCCTGCTCTCGCTGCGCGGTGTCACCGCGCACTACGGCGCCAGCCAGGCGCTCTTCGGCATCGACCTGGACATCGCGCCCGGCGAATTCGTGACCCTGCTCGGACGCAACGGCATGGGCAAGTCCACCACCGTCAAGGCGGTGATGGGCCTGAACCCCGCCTCGCGCGGCGCCATCAGCTTCGACGGCGCGGACATCAGCCGCCTGCCGTCCTACAAGGTGGCGCAGTGCGGCATCGGGCTGGTGCCTGAAGGCCGCCATGTCTTTCCCAATCTGTCCGTGCGCGAGAACCTGGTGGCCACCGCGCACAACCGGCAAGGCGCGGCGCAGCCCTGGACGCTGGAGCGCGTGTACGCGCTGTTCCCGCGCCTGTCCGAACGCGCCAAGCACCTGGGCAGCCACTTGTCGGGCGGAGAACAGCAGATGCTGGCCATCGGCCGCGCACTGCTCACCAATCCCCGGCTGCTGATTCTGGATGAGGCCACCGAAGGGCTCGCGCCCGTGGTGCGTGAAGAAATCTGGGCCGCGCTGGATACGCTGAAGCAGACCGGTTTGGCCGTGCTGTGCATCGACAAGAACCTGGAGCCGCTGCTGGCCACTGCCGACCGCCACGCCATCGTGGAGAAGGGGCGTGTGGCGTGGACCGGCACGTCGCGGGAGTTCCTGGACGACGAGGCCCGGCTGCTGCAGTACCTGGGGGTGTAGGAGCAGGCCCGAGGATTGCGCAGCTACGCCTGACGAGTCGCCGGCAGCGCCACGCCCAGCCGGCGGCTCCAGTCCGCCATCTCGTCCCACAGCGCGGGCGGCACGGGCAGGCCAAGCCGCTGCCGTTCCCGCTCATGCTCCGCCTCCGGATCGCCAGGCATGCGGGGCGCGCCCGGCGCCTGTGACAGCTCGACCGCCATCCCCGCCACCACCGTGGCCAGCGCCGCCCCACCGGCAAAGCGCGCCGGGTCGATGACGATGAAGAACGCGCCCAGCTCGCGCGGCTGGTCCAGCGCCTCGTACATCGACGAGATATGCGGGCCGAATGGATTGCCGTTGAGCGGTCCGCACAGCAACTCGACCATCATCGCAAGGCCATACCCCTTGTAGCCGTATTCCTCGCCACCCAGCGGGCGCAAAGCGCGCGCGGCCTGCGCGTCGGTGCAGTCCGCTCCGTTCTCGTCCAGCGCCACGCCCGCCGGCAACGCCAAGCCATCGCGCCGCGCGTTCATGACGCGGTTCCAAGGGATGGAGGTCGTGGCCATGTCCAGGCACAACGGCGCCCCGTCCGCGCGCGGAAACGCCAGCGATAGGGGATTGGTGCCGAAGAAGGCTTCGCGCCCGCCAAAGGGCGCGGCGACCGAGTCCGAATGCGTGAAGGCGATGCCGATCAAACCCTGCCTGGCTGCCGCGCGGCTGTAGAGCCCGATCGCCCCGCAATGCGAGGAGTCGCTGACGCCGACCGCCGCCACGCCGGCGTCGCGGGCCAGCTCGATGGCCAGCGCATTGGCCCGATGCGCCACCACGATGCCCTGCCCCCGGCCCCCGTGGACCTGTGCCGTGCCCGGCCCCGAGCGCGCGACGCGGACGTCAGGCCTGGCGAGGATCGAGCCGTGCGCCACACGATTCAGGTAGTGCGGCAGCCGCGCGATGCCGTGCGAATCGATGCCCCACAGACTGGTCTGCGCCAAGCTGTGCGCCAGGCAGCGCGCATCGTCCTCGGGAAAATCCTGCGCAAGCAGGCACGCCTCAGCCCAGCGTTCCCATTCGTCGGCGGTCACGCGGCTGTCGGCGTCCATGCTTGTCTCCTAGGTGGCCGCCTGCACGGCGTGGAGCACGCCGTGTTCGCGCAGCGTTTCAAGATGTTTGGTCAGGCATTCGACGAACGCGGGCGAATCGCCCAGGTCGCCGAACACGGGTTTGAAGCGCGCCAGCACCGTCGCGCGCCGCTGCGCCGCCTGCGACGGCTTGGCGGCATGCGCGGCCACCTCGGCGCGCGACAGCAGGCGGTCCAGCCGCGCCGCGATCGGATCCTGGATGGCGTACGCGCTGCCCTGTTCGTCTTCGCCGCGCAGGTAGTTCAGCCACGCGGCCACCGCCAGGCACAGGCGATCGATGCCATGGCCAGCGCGCAGGCGGTCTCGGATCGTGTCCAGCAGGCGTTGCGGCAGCTTTTGCGACCCGTCCATGGCGATCTGCGGCAGCGGATGCGGCAGCGCAGGGTTGGAAATCCGCTCCAGGAACCGCAGGCGGTACTCCACCAGCCCCGCATCGGGAATGCCGCGCAACGTCGGCGCAATTTCCTCGCGCATCATGGCTTCGACGAACGCGCGCAGCGCCGGGGTATTGGCGGCGTCGGCCATCGTATGCAGGCCCAGCGCCGCGCCCAGATACGCCAAAGCCGAATGCGGCCCGCTGACCATTCGCAGCTTCAGGCGTTCGTAGGGCGCCGCGTTGCGCACGAAGGTCGCGCCGCCCTGCGCGTCCCAGGCGGGGCGGCCGGCGGCAAACTTGTCTTCGATCACCCAGTTCAGATAGGGCTCGCCCAGCACCGGCCAGGCGTCCTCGACGCCCAGGCGCTCGGCGATCCGCTGGCGGTCCTGGTCTTCGGTGGCCGGCACGATGCGGTCGACCATGGAGTTCGGGAACGTGCAGTTGCGGTCGATCCAGTCGGCCAGCGTCACGTCCACCCGCAGCGCAAACGCCAGGACCAGGCTGCGCAGCGTATCGCCGTTGCCCCGCAGGTTGTCGCACGACATCAGCGTGATCGGCGGCAGGCCGCGCTCGCGGCGCAGGGCCAAACCATGGACCAGGATGCCGATGGTGCTGCGTGGCCGGATGGGGTTTTCCAGGTCGTGCAGGATGTCCGGATCGTCCCAGCGCAGGTGGCCGGTGGCCGGTTCGTGGCTGTAGCCCTTTTCCGTGACGGTCAGGCTGACGATGCGGGTCTGCGGGTACGCGATGCGTTCCAGGACCGCGTTGGGGTCCTCGTCGGCCACCATCACGCGCAGCACGGAGCCCACGATGCGCAGTTGTTCCCGGTCCTGGCCGTCCGGGCCGGCGTCGCGCACGGCAAGGGTGTACAGGCCGTCCTGCGGCGTCAGCGCATCGCGCGTGGCCGAGTGACGCAGGGATACGCCCAGGATGCCCCAGCTGAGGTCGCCGCTGGACTGCATGGCCTGGTCCGTGACCACCGCCTGATGCGCCCGGTGAAAGGCACCCAGTCCCAGGTGGACGATGCCCGGCGTCAACCGGCTGCGGTCGTAGCTGGGCTTTTCCACGTCAGCGGGAAGACGCGGCAATGACTCGGAATTCAGACGTTCAAGCATGGGTGCGCAATGCCTAAAAGGGGCGACGCCAGGGTATAGCACGCCCCGAGCCGTCTTCGCTACATCACCGCGCCAAGTTGCCACGGAACGAATTCGTTTTGCCCGTAGCCGTGCGTCTCGCTGCGGGTGCGCCGGCCCGACGCCGTCTGCAGCATGAGCTGGAAAATGCGTTCGCCCATCTGCGCCACACTTTGCGCGCCGTCGACCACTTCACCGCAATTGATGTCAATGTCGTCAGCCTGGCGCTGCCACAGCGCCGTGTTGGTGGACAGCTTGAGCGACGGTGCGGGCGCGCAGCCATAGGCGGACCCGCGGCCGGTGGTAAAGCAGATCAGGTTCGCGCCCCCGGCCACCTGCCCGGTGGCCGACACCGGGTCGTAGCCCGGCGTGTCCATGAAGACCAACCCGCGGGTGTGCACGGGTTCGGCGTATTCGTAAACGTCGGTGAGGTTGGTCGTGCCGCTCTTGGCGATGGCGCCAAGCGATTTTTCCAGAATGGTGGTCAGGCCGCCCGCCTTGTTGCCGGCCGAGGGGTTGTTGTCCATCTCGGCGTCGTTGCGGGCGCAATAGTCTTCCCACCAGCGCACGCGCGCCAGCAGCTTTTCGGCCACGGCGGGCGTCTGCGCCCGGCGCGTCAAAAGGTGTTCGCCGCCGTAGATCTCGGGCGTCTCGGACAGGATCGCCGTGCCGCCGTGGCGCACCAGCAGGTCCACCGCCGCGCCCAGCGCCGGGTTGGCGCTGATGCCGGAATAGCCGTCCGACCCGCCGCACTGCAGGCCCACGGTCAGGTGGCTGGCGGGCACGGCCTGGCGTTCGACGCGGTTGGCCTGCTCCAGCATGCGCTCCACAAGTTCGATCCCGCGCGCCACCGTCTTGCGCGTGCCGCCCGTGTCCTGGATGTTGAACGTATGCAGCATGCCGCTTTCGCGCAGATGCTCCTGTTCCATCAGCCCGCCAATCTGGTTGGTCTCGCAGCCCAGCCCCACGACCATCAGCCCGCCAAAGTTGGCATGGCGCGCGTAGCCGCCCAGCGTGCGCCGCAGCACGCGCAGCGGTTCGCCGTCGCTGCCGGTGGCACAGCCCGCGCCGTGGGTCAGCGCCACGACGCCGTCCACATTCGGACAGGCGGCCAACGCCTCGGGCCGGATGTCGCGCCGGAAGTGGTCCGCGATGGCGCGGGCCACCGTGGCCGAACAATTCACGCTGGTCAGGATGCCGATGTAGTTGCGGGTGGCGATGCGGCCGTCGGCGCGCACGATGCCGTCGAACATGGCCGGCGAGTCCACGAAATCGGTCGGCCGCGCGTCCTGCCCAACGGCGTAGTCGCGCTCGAAATCCGAGAACTCCAGATTCTGGCTATGCACGTGCTGGCCGGGCGCGATGTCCTGCCGCGCCACGCCAATGATCTGGTTGTAGCGGCGCACCGGCTCGCCGGCCGCGATGGCGCGCACCGCCACCTTGTGGCCGGGGGGCACCAGCCCCACGACCGTCACGCCCTCGCCTTCCAGCCGCGTCCCGCTGACAAGCTGGCGCCGGGCGATCACCACGTTGTCCGCCGGGTGGATGCGTATGACTGCGGTATCGGTCTGCGACATGAGGACTCCGGAAGGCAAGAAGGCGCAGGGATCAGCCGTCGATCAGCGCGGGATCCCAGGCATGGACGCGCTGACGCTGTTCGCCCAGCCCCGCGATGCCGAGTTTCATTTCGTCGCCCGCCTTCAGGTAGACGGGCGCGGGCTTCTGGCCCATGCCCACGCCGGGCGGCGTACCGGTGCTGATGAGGTCACCCGGATACAGCGTCATGAAGCGGCTGACGTACGACACCAGTTGCGCCACGCCGAACACCATGGTGCGGGTGCTGCCGTTCTGGTAGCGCTTGCCATTGACCTCAAGCCACATCTCCAGGTCCTGCGGATTCGGCACTTCATCGGCCGTCGCCAGCCACGGGCCGATCGGGCCGAACGTGTCGCAGCCCTTGCCCTTGTCCCAGGTGCCGCCGCGTTCGATCTGGTACTCGCGCTCGGACACATCATTGACCACGCAGTAGCCGGCCACGTGCTTCATGGCGTCGGCTTCGCTGACATAGCGAGCCTTCTCGCCGATCACCACGCCCAGCTCGACCTCCCAGTCGGTCTTGACCGAGTCCTGCGGCAGCACGACCGCATCGTTGCAGCCCACCACGGCCGACGTCGTCTTCATGAAGATGACGGGTTCGGCCGGCACAGGCAGCCCGGACTCGGCGGCGTGATCCGCGTAGTTCAGGCCGATGCAGATGAACTTGCCCATGCCGGACCACGGCGGGGCCACACGGCCCGGTTGCGCCACCAGCGGCAGCGACGCCGGATCCAGCGCGCGCAGTTCCGCCAGCTTGGCGGGCACGAGCGTCTGCGCAGTGATGTCGGCAATGACGGACGACAGGTCGCGGACCTGGCCCTGCGCATCGATCAGCGCGGGCTTTTCTGCGCCCTTGGCGCCATATCGCATCAGTTTCATAGCGGTTTCCTTGTTGCTGGAAAAGAAGATTTCAATTGGACCAGCCGCCGTCGATGACTTGCGCGGTGCCGGTGGTGAAGGCGGATTCGTCGCTGGCAAGATACACCGCCAGCGCGGCGATCTCTTCGGCCCGGCCGATGCGGCCCATCGGCTGGCGCGCGGTGAAGGCGGCCTCGACCGCCGCGACCGGCTGTCCGCCGGCCAGCGCCTGCGCGTCGATGCGCTGGCGAAGAGACGGCGACTCGACCGTGCCCGGGCAGATCGCGTTGCAGCGGATGCCCTGGCCCACGTAGTCGGCGGCGACCGCCTTGGTCAGCCCGATGACGGCTGCCTTGGTGGCGCCGTAAGCGCAGCGGTTGGGCGCGCCCTTGATGCTGCCGGCCACGGACGCCATGTTGACGATCGACCCCGAGCCGCGCGCCAGCATGGCCGGCAGGCACGACCGGATCAGCAGATACATGGATCGCACGTTCAGGTTGAACGAAAAGTCCCAGGCATCTTCGTCGCAATCCAGGATGGTGCCGGCATGCACGAAGCCCGCGCCATTGAACAGCACATCGACCGCGCCCGCGTCCTGCGCCAGCGCGCGCACCGCACGGGCGTCGGTCACGTCCAGCACCTGCGTGCGGCAACCGGACAGGGTTTCCAACGCGGCGCCGTTCAGATCCACGGCCAGCACGTCGGCGCCCTCGTGTACGTAGGCCAGCGCCACGGCGCGGCCGATGCCCTGCCCAGCGGCGGTGACGATGGCGGTCTTGCCTTGCAGTCTTCCTGACATGTTCGCGGTTCCTTATTTGCCGGCCATGCCCATTGCGGTGGGCAGCCACAGGGTGATCTGGGGGATGTAGGTGATGGCGATCAGGGCCACGAACAGCGGCACCAGCCACGGCAGGATGGCCATCGTGGTGCGCTCGACCGACAGCTTGGCCACCCGCGCCAGCACGAACAGCACCATGCCCATGGGCGGATGCAACAGGCCGATCATCAGGTTCAGCGTCATGATCAGCCCGAAGTGGATCGGGTCGATGCCCAGCTTCAGGACGATCGGCAGCAGGATCGGCACCAGGATGGTGATGGCCGCGATGGTGTCGATGAAGCAGCCCACGATCAGGATCAGGATGTTCGCCATCAGCAGGAACACCCACTTGTTCTGCGTCACGCTCAGGATCGCGTCCGTCAGCGCCTGCGCCGCCTGCGTCGTGGTCAGCAGCCACGCAAACACCGAGGCGGCCGTCACGATGAACAGGACCGATGCGGTGGTCTCGATGGTGTCGAACGAGGCCTTGGCCAGCGTCTTGAACGTCATGGACCGATAGCGCACCAGCCCCAGGAACAGCGCCCAGATCACGGCGGCCACTGCGGCTTCCGTGGGCGTGAACCAACCCAGCGTCATGCCGCCGATCAGGATCACGGGTGCCATCAGCGCCATGACGGCCGAGAAGTTGAACTTCCAGTCCAGCAGCAGCAAGGCCGCGAACGAAATGCCGGTGGCGACGTTGGGCGACACGCCCGCCAGCGTCATCAGCCAGATCGACAGCGGAAACGCCAGCACGATCAGCACTTCCAGTCCCGCGCCGCCCAGCCGCTTCCAGTTGAAGGCCACGTCGCCGCCCCAGTTGTTGCGGCGCGCGTAGTACGCAACGGTGAGCATCATCAGGATGGTCAGCACCAGGCCGGGGATCAGGCCGGCCAGGAACAGCGATCCGATCGACACGTTGGCCATCATGCCGTAGATGACGAACGGCAGCGACGGCGGAATGATGGGACCCAGCGTGGCCGACGCGGCCGTCACCCCGACCGCGAACTCGGTCTGGTAGCCGTGGTCCTTCATGGCCTTGATCTCGATGGTTCCCAGGCCCGCGGCGTCGGCAATGGCGGTGCCGGACATGCCGGCAAACACGACCGAGCCGATGATGTTCACCTGCCCCAGCCCGCCGCGCATCCAGCCCACCAGCGCCACCGCGAAGTTGTAGATGCGGCCCGTGATGCCGGCGATGTTCATCAGATTGCCGGCCAGGATGAAGAACGGCACGGCCAGCAGCGGAAACGACTCGACGCCCGCGATCATGCGCTGCGCGATGACCACGTCCGGCACGCTGCCGGAAATCAGGATGAACAGCAGGGACGCGCCCGCCATCGAGACCGCCACCGGCAGCCCCATGATCATCAACAGCAGAAAGGTTCCTATCAGGGTGCCCATGTATCGCTCCTGGCAAGGCACTGCGGATTCGGGGAAGTTATGTCCAGCGATTCAGTGCAGCGCTTCAATCCAGCGACTCATAGGCCGCCGGATTCTCCAGGATCGAATAGCCCTGCCGCCAGTTCTGCACAGACACCTGCAGCGACCGCAGGAACATCATCGCGAACCCCGCCAGCGCCACCCAGTACACGTAGGACTTGTTCCAGAACAGCGTGGTCATGGGCTCGTCGCCCACCAGCACGATGTAGCGGTACGTCAGCCACACTGCATAGCCGAAGAAGGCCGTGCGCAGGATGTCGATCAGCGTGGACAGCACGCGGCCGATGGGCTTGGGCAGGTAGCGGTAAAGAAAGTCCACCTGGATATGGCGGCACGCGCGCACGCACATGGCCGATCCCAGAAACACCACGCCGATCAGGCAGTACACCGCCAGTTCCTCGGTCCAGGCGTACGAGTCGTTCAGCACGTAGCGCGAAAAGAACTGCAGGAAGACCAGCAGCGCCATCGCCCAGAACATGGCCAGACAGATCCAGTCTTCCGGCTGGTAGCCGGCTAGGCTGACTTCGTGGTGATCGGCTTCCTCGAAGCTCTGGACGATCTCGTCCACCGAGGCGACGTGATGCGGGCCGGGCGGCTCGTCCGGCTGATGGCTGACGGCCGCCATCGTCGCGGCCTTCGCGTTGGTGTGCATGGAGTTCCCCTCGTACGGGATCGGTCAAGAGATCGGGTCAGGCGATTGCCGGAAGCGATGCGGTCAGGCGCTGCATTCAGGCGATGCATTCAGGCGCAGCGGGCCGCGGCGGCGGCCCGCCCGCCGGGGCTCACTTCACCGCCTGGATCTTTTCCCAGTCCGATTGCTCGTAGCCGTACTGCTTGAACGGCACCTTCTCCAGCACGGTGGTGCGGAAGTCGTCGATGTTGACCTCGGCCACCGTCAGGCCGCGCTGCTTGAACACGTCAACCATCTTTTTCTCGGACGCGGCCACCTCGGCCGATGCCTTTTCCGCGGCCTGCTGCGCGACCTCGGCGAAGATCTTCTTGTCCTCGTCCGACAGGCTCTTCCAGAGCTTGCCGGAGATCACGGTGTTCAGGTGATCGACAATGTGGCCCGTGAGGATGATGTTCTTCTGCACCTCGTAGAACTTCTTGGCCTCGATCGTGGTCAGCGGATTCTCCTGCGCCTCGACCGTGCCGTTCTGCAGGGCCAGGTAGACCTCGGCAAACGCGATGGGCGCGGTGTTGGCGCCACAGGCACGCGGCATGGCCAGGTAGGCGGCCACGTCCGGCACGCGGATCTTCAGGCCCTTCATCTCGCTGCACTTGGTGAACGGTTTGTTGGACGTCGTCTGCCGCGTACCGTAGTACGTGGTCGCGACGATGTGATTGCCGCTCTTTTCGTCGTAGCCGCGCGTGAGCTCCTTGTAGATGTCGCTCTTGGTGTAGGCGATCAGGTGCTCGGGGCTGCGGAAGGTGTAGGGATAGTAGGTGACGCCGATGCGCGGAAAACTCTTGGCCGCGAAGCTGGACCCGGAAATGATCATGTCGACCGTGCCGAGCGTCAGGCCCTGGTTGATGTCGTTTTCCTTGCCCAGTTGCGAGGCCGGATAGACATCGATGTGATAGCGCCCGTTGGTGCGCTTCTCGATCTCCTGGGCGGCCCACACCGACGAGGTATGGAACGGCTCGGACGTCTCGTACACGTGCGCCCATTTCAGTTTGGTCTGCGCCAGTGCAGAGCCGCTGACGGCTAGCGCGACGGCGGCAAACAGCACTTTGATAGCGTTGCTCGGCTTCATGTTGTCTCCTCTCTTTGAGGTGGCGGGCTCGGCGGCCTCGCGTCATGTTTTACATATGGAGTTCACCTACTGGAGCTGCACCTTCGTACTGCGACTGCGATTTGCCATCGGCGCCCGTCGCGGGCGCCGGCAGCCATTGCTATTCAGCGCGCAACGCTTCGGCCGCGCCGGGCCAGCTGGCCATCAGGCGGTCGTACGAGCAGGAAAGATGGTCACGCATAGCGGCCCGCGCGCCTTGTTCATCACCGGCCGCGATGGCGTCGATGACGCGGCGGTGTTCCGTGATGGCGACGGCCCAGCTGTCGGAATTTTCGAAGTAATCGCCCAGCTTCACGGAAAGCGGGTTGTGGCGTTCGTCGAAGAGTTCGCCCACGACGCGCACCAGCACGGCGTTGTTGGCCATTTCAGCCACGCGCAGGTGAAACAGGCGGTCGCCGCGGATGGGCACGCTGCCTGCCCGCGCCTCGTCTTCCATGGCGTCGACGGCTTCGCGCAGGCCTTCCACCAGCGCGGGCACCGGATTGAGCGCGGCCTGCGCGGCCAGCTCGCTTTCGATGGTGCGGCGGGCGCGGATGGTTTCAAGAGGGCTTTCGGCGGTCAGGCTGGCGCGCGGCGCGCCGCCCGGGCTTTGCACATACACACCCGAGCCCATGCGCACTTCCACCCAGCCTTCGACCTCAAGGGCGATCAACGCCTCGCGCACCGATGGCCGCGACACGCCCAGCTTCAGCGCAAGGTCGCGCTCGGGCGGCAGGCGCGCACCGGCCGGAAACTCGCCGGCCTCGATCAGCAGGCGAAGCTGATCGGCGATCTGGCGATACAGGCGGCGAGGTTCGATAGTCTGAATCGGCATGAAAGAAGACAGCTCGATGACAGGACGAAACGGTAAAGTGGCCTTACCAATTGACCAGAATCCTGCGCCTGCTGCCGTTGGGTCACAATTAGGGTTTGCCCATAGGCACGTGGTGTGCCACGCGGGCAACCCTTATCTGTTAAAAAGCCGCCACCACGGCTTTCTTCCGATTCCATGACCCACGATCCGCAACACTCGCCCTTCAAGAGCACCGGCGGCGCGCGCCGCATCCTCAATGCGCTGCGCTATTCCTGGCAGGGCCTGAAGGCGGCCGTCAAATATGAGGCGGCCTTCAGGCAGGAACTGGCCCTGGCCGTGCTGATGATTCCGGCGGCGTTCTTTCTGGGCCGCACCACGGTCGAAGTGTTCTTCCTGGTGGGCGTGGTGGTCATGGTGCTGGCGGCGGAACTGCTCAATTCCGCCATCGAAGCGCTAGCCGATGCGCTGTCCGTCGAACGCCACCCCCTTTTGGGGCGGGCCAAGGACCTGGGCAGCGCGGCGGTGATGCTGCTGCTGATATTCGCCGGAACGGTCTGGGTGGGGGTGGCCATCAGCCGTTTCGTCATGCATTGACACGGGTTCGCACCGCGACGGGGATGCGACTCTATTTATACTGGGAGCCATGATGCCTCAATCGACGTCAGCACCCTCCAAGCGCATCGTCATCGTCGGCGGTGGCGCAGGCGGCCTCGAACTGGCCGCCAAACTTGGCCGCACGCACGGCCGTCAACACATCACCCTGGTCGACAGCCGCCCCTTCCATATCTGGAAGCCTTCGCTGCATGAAGCGGCGGCGGGTACGCTGGACATCCACCAGGAAGGCCTTTCCTACCTGATGCTGGCCCACCTGGACGGTTTCTCGTTCACCCAGGGCCGCCTTGAAAGCGTCGACCGCGAACGCCGGTTGATCACGATAGACGCCGTCAACGACGCCCAGGGCCAGGAAGTCCTGCCGCGCCGCGAACTGGCGTACGACACGCTGGTGCTGGCGCTGGGCAGCACGTCCAACTTCTTCAACACGCCGGGCGCGGCCGAACATGCGGTCACGCTGGACACCACCGAAAACGCCGAGCAATTCCGCCTGACCATGCTCAAGGCCATGGCGTTGGTCGATCAGGCCAAGGTACGCAATCCGTCCGCGCGGCTGGACCTCGTGATCGTCGGCGGCGGCGCCACCGGCGTGGAACTGGCGGTGGAACTGACCGAAGCCAGCCACGTCGTCAGCGCCTATGGCCTGCCGAACTTCCGCGCCGACCGCGACCTGGCGATCACGCTGGTCGAGGGCGCGCCGCGCATCCTGTCCGCCCTGCCCGAGAAGATTTCGGTGGCGGCGACCAAGCGCCTGACCGAACTGGGCATCCGCGTCGAGACCGCCTGCCGTGTTTCCGAAGTGACGGGCGACTCCGTGCGCACCGCCGACGGCCGCGAATTTCCTGCTCAGCTGTGCATGTGGGCCGCGGGCATCAAAGGCCCGGCGCTGCTGGCCGACCTGGGGTTGCCGCTGAACAAGCTGGGGCAGCTCGAAGTCAACGAGCGGCTCGAAACGCCCGACCCGCACATCGTGGCGCTGGGCGACTGCTGCGCGGCGCCGTGGCGCGAGGACCGCACCGTGCCGGCCCGCGCCCAGGCCGCGCACCAGCAGGCCGACTACCTGACCAAGAAGCTGACTGCCCGGCTGCGCAACAACCCCGAGCCCACCGAACCCTACGTCTACCAGGACCACGGGTCGCTGGTGTCGCTGGGCCAGGACGCCGGGGTGGGCAGCTTGATGGGCAAGCTCGCCGGACGGGGACTGTTCGTAAGCGGTACACTGGCGCGCCTGATGTACATGAGCCTGCACCTGATGCACCACCGCGCGGTGCTGGGCGCCTCGCGTACCGTCTCCCTCGCCCTGGCTCGCCTCCTCATGCGGCGCACGCGCCCGCGGGTCAAACTGCACTGAATCCCATGAATTTCCTGCAAAAACTCGAACACGCCTGGACCACCAGCAACTCGCTCCTGCAAGTCGGGCTGGATCCCGACCCGCAGCGCTTTCCGCGCGAATTGCAGGACAAGCCGGACGCCATCTTCCAGTTCTGCCGCGACATCGTCGACGCGACCGCGCCGTATGCGTGCAGCTTCAAGCCGCAGATCGCGTACTTTGCGGCGCACCGCGCCGAAGATCAGCTCGAAGCGCTGTGCCAGCACATCCGCGACAAGCACCCGGATCTGCCCATCGTGCTGGACGCCAAGCGCGGCGACATCGGCTCCACCGCCGAAAACTACGCCCGCGAAGCCTACGAGCGCTATCAGGCGCACGCGCTCACCGTCAGCCCCTACATGGGCCTGGATTCGGTCGAGCCTTACCTGGCCTGGCGCGACCGCGGCGTGATCGTCCTGTGCCGCACGTCCAATCCCGGCGGCTCGGACCTGCAATTCCTGAAGATGGACAACGGCGAGCCGCTGTACCTGCACGTCGCGGGGCTGGTGGCCGACAAATGGAATGCCAACGGCCAATGCGGTCTGGTGGTGGGCGCCACGTTCCCGAATGAACTGGCCGCCGTGCGCCAGCGCATCGGCGACGCCCTGCCCCTGCTGGTGCCGGGCATCGGCGCACAGGGCGGCGACATCACCGCCACCGTGAATGCCGGCGCCAACGCGGCGCGCAACGGCATGATGATCAATTCGTCGCGCGCCATCATCTACGCCAGCGGCGGCGACGACTGGCGCGAAGCCGCCGCCGAAGCCGCCAAGGGCCTGCGCGACGCGATCAACGCGGTACGCTGATTCGTCAAAAGCGGCAAAAGCCGCTGCACGGTGCGCGAACGCACGGTGCAGCGGCTTTTTTCATTTTGAGCGGTCTTGGTTTGGCACGGTGTCAGACACCCTCGCGGCGCCTGACCAACTT
This sequence comes from Achromobacter sp. 1012554356, assembly GCF_059760815.1. Taxonomy (NCBI): domain Bacteria; kingdom Pseudomonadati; phylum Pseudomonadota; class Betaproteobacteria; order Burkholderiales; family Alcaligenaceae; genus Achromobacter; species Achromobacter sp. 1012554356. The sequence continues at coordinate 19,275 of NZ_JCBANC010000071.1, forward strand.
GGTGGTCACTTCCGACGGGTGTCAGACACCTGGAAGTGGCGGCTGGCCAAAGTGGCTGTACCCCAGGTGTCAGACACTGCCTGCACCGCTGTGCCCCAGGTGTCTGACACCCCTGAACGGCTGTCACGCGCCGAAGACCCGCTCCCTGGGTGTCTGACACCGGCCAGGATGCGGGCCGTCCTCAGAGGGTCTCAGACAAACGAGTCATCTCCCCAAATATCAGCGCCAGCGTTTCATCGCCGATTGATAGGCACGCCCGCAAACTCCAGCACGGCACGCAGCGCGAACTCCACCGCGGCCTGGCGCACCTGCCCGCGGTCACCCGAGAACACATGCGTCACGGCGCGGCTGCTGATGCCGTCGCCCACCCGCATGGCAAAGCCGAAGCACACCATGCCCACCGGCTTGCCTGGCGTGGCGCCGCCCGGACCGGCGATGCCGGTGGTCGACATGGCCACGTGCGCGTTGGGCACGGCCAGCAGCACGCCGTTGGCCATTTCCAGCGCGACGGGTTCGCTGACCGCGCCAAAGTGATGCAGCGTTTCAGGCGACACCTCCAGCTCGGTAACTTTGGCGTCGTTGCTGTAAGTGACGAAGCCGCGCTCGAACCATTCGCTGGAACCGGCCACCGCGGTGACGGCCCCGGCCAGCAGGCCGCCGGTGCAGGATTCGGCGGTGCCCAGCATCCACCCCTGCTGCCGCAGCACGTCGCCCAATCGTTCGGACAGGCCGAGTATCGTCGCTTCCGACAACTGCGCGGCCGACAGGTTGGTCCGCGCGCCTTCAAGCTGATCGTTCATCCCAAGACTCCTGTGCGGGCCACCAGCGCCATTACCAGCAAGGCGTAGCCGGCAGCCACGATATCGTCCCACATGACTCCGAAGCCGCCTTTGATATGGGCGTCGAAGAACTTGATGGGTGGCGGCTTGACGATGTCGAACGTGCGAAACAGCACGAACGCCAGCGCCTGCGACAACCAGCCGGCCGGCGTCAGCCACAGCACCAGCCAGAACGCCACCATCTCATCCCAGACCATTCCGACATGATCCGGCTGCTGGAGTTCTCGGCCGACGCGATGGCAGGCCCAGCATCCGTACAAAAACGCCAGGGCCAGGAACACGCCGATGGCCAAATCCGACGCCGCAGGCGCCGCCGCCACCCAGATGCCCCAAGCAAGCAGCGTGCCCCACGTGCCGGAGGCGGGACGGATCAGCCCGCTGCCAAAGCCGAACGCGATCAGCCGGCCGGGATCGCGGCATACCCAGGACACCGCCGGGTACGCGGCCCGGCTGCGATCGCGCATGGAAGTGGAGTGCTTATCAGTGGAAGACATGGGTGTTGGGTCTGCAAACGACAGGAGGCCGCGGATCAGTCCGCGGGAAAGTGATCGAAGCCCGCGGGCAATTCGGCCAGCGGCTGGCCCTGCGCATCAAGGACGGCCACGCCCGGCTGAGGCAGGATCTCGCCCACGCGGGTCACACGGGCGCCCGCAGACGCGGCGGCCGCCAGCACGGCCTCGCGCCGCACGGGTGGCGCGGTGAAACACAGTTGATAGACATCACCCCCGCCCAGCAGGGCTCGGCGCAGCGGCGAGGCATCCAGACCGGCCAGCGCGGGCGCCATCGGCAGGTCCGCAAACCGCAGGCAGGCGCCCGCGCGGCTGGCGGCCAGAATGTGGCCCAAATCCTGCAACAGGCCGTCGGACAGGTCGATGGCTGAATGTGCGATGCCGCGCAGCGCAAGGCCCAGCGCAACTTGCGGCTCGGGCCACTCCAGCGCGCCGCGTGTGGCGGCCAGCAGCGCGGCGTCGGCCGGGAACTGCCCGTCCAGCAGCCGGTAAGCCACGTCGGCCGCGCCCAGTTCGCCAGACACCCAGATGTCGTCGCCACTTCGCGCGCCATCGCGGCGCAGCGCCTGTCCGGCCGGCACCGAGCCGAACACCGTCACACTGATCGCAAGATCGTGCGCGCTGCGCGTGGTGTCGCCACCAATGAGCGGACATCCATGTGCCGCCGCCAGCGCGTGAAAGCCTTCGGCAAAGGCGGCCAACCAAGGCTCATGGAGGTGGGGCAGCGCCAGCCCCAGCACGCAGCCGATCGGCCGCGCGCCCATGGCGGCGAGATCAGACAGATTCACCGCCAGAGCCTTGTGGCCCAGCGCTTTGGGATCAACGTCGGGAAAGAAATGCCGGCCTTCCAGCAGCAGATCCGTGCTGGTGGCCACCTGTTCACCGGGCGGAACAGGAAACAGCGCGCAGTCGTCGCCAACACCTAACAGGCCGGCCGGCGCGGCACGCGTGAAGTAGCGCGCAATCAGATCAAATTCGGACGCCACCGCGCCTCCACTATGCGGCGTTCAAGAATCGCCGTCGCACTTCTAACGGGTGCCCCACAGCGGGGCCGCGCGGATCCGGGCTCCGCCGGTCCGCAGCGGCGCCCCCTGGGGGGAAGCGCGAAGCGCTGCGGGGGGGGGCTCGCTATCGGCGTTGTTGCGCCGCGGCCTGGACCTCGTGCGCGCGCACGTCGGCGGCCAGCTTGTCGAGCACGCCGTTGACGAACTTGAAGCCGTCGGTGCCGCCAAACGACTTGGCCAGTTCCACGGCTTCGTTGATGGCGACCTTGTACGGAACTTCGACGTGATGAATCAGTTCGAAGCTGCCGATCAGCAGGATGCCATGCTCAACGGGCGACAACTCGGCCAGCGGGCGGTCAACGTAAGGTGTGAAGCGTTCGCGCAAGGCGGGCGCTTCGCGCAGCACGCCGTGCAGCAAGGTCTTGAACCACTGCGCGTCTGCCTCGGAGAAGTCCTCGGTGTCGCGCAGATGGGCGTCGATCTCGCCGGCGTCCTGCGTGCCTTCGCCGCCGCGCAGCAGCCACGCGTACACGCCCTGCAGCGCGAATTCGCGCGCACGGCGGCGCGCGCTGCGCGCGTTGGCGCGGGCCTGCGCCGCGCTATCAGCGCTGGTCGTCGTCTTCTTCGTCGTCAAAATCTTCGTCCTCGTCGTCTTCGTCTTCGTCTTCTTCCTCGGGTTCCAGCGCTGCCACCAGGTTGGCCATTTCGACGGCCACCTGGGCGCAGTCGCGGCCCTTGCCGGCAGCGCGGGCCTGCGCCTGCTCGTCGGTGTCGACGGTCAGAACGCCGTTCGCGACGGGGACGCCGGTTTCGAGGGAGATGCGGGTGATTGCAGTGGCCGTTTCATTGCTGACCACTTCAAAGTGATAGGTTTCGCCGCGGATGACCGCGCCCAGCGCGATCAGGGCGTCGAACTCGAACGTTTCGGCCATGTGGGACAGGGCCACGCCCAGTTCCAGCGCGCCGGGCACGGTAGCGACCATCACGTCGCGCTCGTCCACGCCCAGTTCGGCCAGTTCCTTCAGACACGCTTCGAGTTCGGCCTGGCCGATTTCTTCATTGAAGCGGGCGCGTACGATGCCGATGTGCAGCCCTTCGCCGTTCAGGTCGGGGGTAAGGATGTAAGGGTTCATGTGTCGGCCTTCAGTGTGTTGCGGGAGTGTTCTGCGGGTCGCAATCGTAACCCGTAATGGTGAGCGAGAAGCCCGCCATGCTGGGCATCTTGCGCGGCCGGGCCAGGAGCCTCATTTGCCCCACGTTCAGGTCGCGCAGAATCTGGGCGCCGATCCCGTAGGTGCGCAGACCGAAGCGGTCGGCGTTCGCAGGATTGGCCTGCGCCTTCGGGTCGTTCCAACCTGCAATCTGGCCAAACAGATGTTCCGTGGAAGACTGGCAGTTCATCAGCACCAGCACGCCGGCCGGGGCGGCCGCGATGGCCTCGAGCGCCTGGGCCACGCCCCAGCTATGCGGACTTGCGCCGGTATCCAGCACATCCAGCACGGACGCGGGCTCGTGCACGCGCACCAGCGTCTCGGCGTCGGGAGTCACATTACCATGCACCAGCGCCAAATGGGCGGAGCCGGTGGCGGCGTCTTCGTAGGCCACGGCCTCGAACGTGCCCCAGGCCGTCTGCATGGCGCGCTTGCCCACGCGTTTGACGATGGACTCGTGCTCGCTGCGGTATTGGATCAGGTCGGCGATGGTGCCGATCTTCAGGTCGTGCTGGCGGGCGAATTCCACCAGATCCGGCAGGCGGGCCATCGTGCCGTCGGGCTTGAGGATTTCGCAGATGACGGCGGCGGGCGTCAGGCCCGCCATGGCGGTCAGGTCGCAGCCGGCCTCGGTATGGCCGGCGCGGACCAGCACGCCGCCGGGCACAGCCCGCACCGGGAAGATGTGGCCCGGCTGGACCAGATCGGCCGGCTTGGCGTCGCGCGCCACGGCCACCTGGATGGTGCGGGCGCGGTCGGCGGCCGAAATGCCGGTCTCGACGCCTTCGGCAGCTTCGATGGACTGCGTGAAATTAGTGCCGTAACGGGTGCCGTTGCGGGCAGCCATCATCGGCAATTCGAGCTGGCGGCAGCGTTCTTCAGTCAACGTCAGGCACACCAGGCCGCGGCCGTGGGTAACCATGAAGTTGATGGCTTCCGGCGTGACGAATTCGGCCGCCATGACGAGGTCACCCTCGTTTTCGCGGTCTTCTTCATCAACCAGAATGACGATGCGGCCGGCGCGCAGCTCGGCAATGATCTCGGCAACCGAAGCGATGCCGAAGGATTCCGGCTCGGAGCCGGACAAGGAGGACAACTGGACGGACATGGCGTGACACGTAAACCAGGCGGGAAAGCCCGGATTTTACCGCTCTCCCGCGCCGAACCCCTATTGGCGTCATGCCGCCCCGTCCGGACGGGGGCATCCGGTTAAACTTTCGCCCGGAGATCCCCCAGAAAAACGAAGGAAAAACCTCATGCAAGCCCTTGCGGCCATGCCTTTGAACGTCGCGGCAGCCGTCCGCGTCGTGCTGACCGATATCGACGACACGCTGACCACCGAAGGCCGCCTGCCAGCCGACGCGTACGCCGCGCTTGAACGCCTGGAACAGGCCGGCATCCAGGTCGTGCCGATCACCGGCCGCCCGGCCGGCTGGTGCGATCACATCGCCCGCATGTGGCCGGTGCGCGCCGTGGTCGGCGAGAACGGCGCTTTCTATTACGCCTACGACCGCCAGGCCCGCCGCATGACCACGCATTACTGGACCGACGCCGCCTCGCGCCAGGAAAGCCGCAAGCGGCTGGACGCCATCCGCGACCGCGTCCTGGCCGAGGTGCCGGGCAGCGCCGTCGCCAGCGACCAGGACTATCGCGTGGCCGACCTGGCCATCGATTTCTGCGAAGACGTGCCCGCCCTGCCCGACGCGGCGATCAGCCGCATCGTCCAGATCTTTCAGGAAGCGGGCGCGCAGGCCAAGGTCAGCTCCATTCACGTCAACGGCTGGTTCGGCGACTACGACAAGCTCACCATGACGCGCACGATGTTCCAGCGCGAGTTCGGCATGGACGTGGCCAGCGCCCTGGACAGCACGCTGTTCATCGGCGATTCGCCCAACGACGAGCCGATGTTCGCCTACTTCCCGATCTCGGTCGGCGTCGCCAACATCCAGGCCCAGCTACACCGCCTGACGCACCGCCCCGCGTTTGTCGCCGCCTTTCATGGCGGCGGCGGTTTCGTTGAAATGGCCGACCGGCTGCTCGCCGCACGTCAGCCCTCCCAAGTCCAGCCGGCCTGAGGTCAGTACACCGTGGCAACTTCCAAGACTGCGGCGCCCGCCGCCAACGACGGCCGCCGCAGCATCCAGTCCATCGAGGTGGGCGTGCCGCTCCTGGCCGCGCTTGTCGACGCGGGCAAGCCCCTGACGCTGCGCGACCTGGCGGCCGGCGCGGGCATGACGTCCGCCAAGGCGCACCCCTACCTGGTCAGCTTCATCCGCGTCGGACTGGTGCAGCAGGACGCCGTCACCGGCCAGTACGAGCTGGGTCCCTTCGCCCTGCAGATGGGGCTGGTCAGTCTGCAGCGCCTGGATCCCGTGCGCGTCGCCATGCCGGAAATCGCCAAGCTGCAGTCCGACATCGGCCACACGCTGGGCATCGCGGTGCTGGGCTCGCACGGCCCCACGATGATCCACATGACCGAAGCCAGCTATCCGGTCCACGTGAACATGCGCAAGGGCACGGTGATGTCGATGCTGCACACCGCCACCGGGCTGGTGTTCGCGGCCTGGCTGCCGCCCAAGGTCAGCGAGCACTACATCGCGCGCGAAGAAGGCGACACCGCCGTCATCGCCAGCGTGCCGCCGCCGCGCAAGGCATCGCGCGCCAACATTGAGGCGCAACTGGCCGACATCCGCGTGCACGGCATGGCCCGCGCGCTGGGCAACCCGCTGCCGGGCGTGGATGCGCTGTCGGTGCCGGTATTCGACAACACGGGCAGCATCGTCCTGGCGCTGACCAGCCTGGGTCCCACCGGCCTGTTCGACGTGTCGTGGGACGGCGCGATCGCTCGTCCGCTCATCGCATGCGCCCAAGAAATCTCCCGCAAGCTGGGCTTTCGCGGCTGAGCGCGTTTTCGCGCAATAACGAACACAAAGCGAACAAAACGAACAAAAGACGAAAAGAAAGGCAGGGACTTTCCCGAGTGTGCCGTCCCCGGTTGTGTGTTTGAATTCAGCAAAGATTCAATTCATACCTACACGAGGAGACACACGATGCAAGCCTTGCGTCTTATGCAGGCGGCCGCGCTGGCCGCATTCGCTTTTGGAGCTTCCGCCGCCCAGGCCGCCGACACCTGCTCAAACCGCGGCGATCTTGATCAGATGTATTGCGACTCGAACAAGGACCTGGTGGCGGACACGCCCACCGACGCGTCCAAGCTCAAGACGCCTTCCACGCTGGTGTTCACCTACACGCCGGTCGAAGACCCGGCCGTGTACGAAGACATCTTCAAGCCCTTCACCAAGCACTTGTCCGAATGCACGGGCAAGCGCGTCGTGTTCTACCAGGTGCAGAGCAACGCGGCTGAAATCGAAGCCATGCGCTCGGGCCGCCTGCACGTCGGCGGCTTCTCGACCGGCCCCACCGCATTCGCCGTGAACATCGCCGGCGCCGTGCCGTTTGCCGTCAAGGGTTACGCCGACGGCTTCCAGGGCTACAACCTGATCGTCATCGTCAAGAAGGACAGCCCGTACCAGAAGCTGACCGACCTGAAGGGCAAGAAGCTCGCGCACACCGCACCCTCGTCGAACTCCGGCCACATGGCGCCCGTCGCCCTGTTCCCGAAGGAAGGCCTGACGCCCGACAAGGACTACAAGGTCATCTTTTCCGGCAAGCACGACCAATCGGTCATGGGCGTGAATTCCGGCGACTACGACGCCGCCGCCGTGGCATCGGACGTCTTCAAGCGCATGGTCGAACGCGGCCAGGTCAAGGAAGCCGATTTCCGCATCATCTACACCAGCGAAAAATTCCCGACCTCGTCGTTCGCCTACGCGCATGACCTGGAACCGAAGTTCCGCGACCAGATGCTCAAGTGCTTCTACGACTACCGCTTCCCGCCGGAAATGTCCAAGGCCTTCGACAACGCCGACCGCTTCTACCCGGTGACGTACGAGAAGGACTGGGCCATCGTCCGCCAGGTCGCTGAATCCGGCGGCGAGAGCTTCAACCGCGCGGCCTACGACCGCGAATCCGCAAAGAGCAAGAAGTAATCCAGCATGACGACGTCGCTACGCATTTCCGGCCTGGTCAAGGAATACCGGGCCGGCCGGCCGGTACTGAACGGCATTGACCTGCAGATCGCCGGTCAGGGGCTCACCGCCATCATCGGTCCTTCGGGCACCGGTAAAAGCACGCTCCTGCGCTGCATCAACCGGCTGATCGAACCCACGAAGGGCGAGATCGTGCTGCAGTCCGAGGACGGCACCGTGGACCTGGCGCAAGTGCGCGGCGCGTCGCTGCGCCGCGCGCGCCGCCGCATCGGCATGGTGTTCCAGGAATACAACCTGGTCGAACGCCTGACCGTGATGGAAAACCTGCTGACCGGCCGGCTGGGGTACACCTCGGCCATGAAGGCCTGGATGCGCCGCTTCGATCCCGAGGACATCGAGCACGCCTACAAGCTGCTCGACACCGTGGGCCTTGCCGGATTCGCCGACCAGCGCGCCGATGCGCTGTCGGGCGGCCAGCGCCAGCGCGTGGGCATTGCCCGCGCGCTCATGCAGCGCCCGCAGGTGCTGCTGGCCGACGAGCCGACGTCGTCGCTTGATCCCAAGACCTCCGTCGAGATCATGGAACTGCTGTCCGCGCAGGGCAGCGCCACGGGCATTCCCGTCATCGTCAACATCCACGACGTCGAACTGGCGCGCCGCTATGCCACGCGCATCGTTGGCATGTCGGGCGGCCACGTGGTCTATGACGGCGACGGCCAGGGCCTGGACGCCACCATGCTCAAGACCATCTACGGAGGCGAGTCTTGGCTGGAATGACGCAACCCCGGGGCGGCATCCGCCCCTTCGCCATGTCAGGGCGCGCCAAGGCCGGCGTGCTGCTGCTGGTGCTCTACACCATCTACGCCGCCGCGCAGCTGGACTTCAGCTGGTCGCGCTTTGAAAGCGGCATGGGCCACGCGTCGACGTTCCTCGCGCGCATGTTCCCGCCCAACTTCGAGAAGCCCGCCACCTTGTGGAAGGGCATCGCCGAAAGCCTGGAGATTGCCGTCCTGGCATCGATGCTGGGCATCATCCTGGCGCTGCCGGTGGGCCTCCTGGGTGCACGCAACCTGATGCCCGCGTGGATCTCGTGGCCCGCGCGGTCGATTGTCGCGCTGTGCCGCGCGCTGCACCCGGTCATCGTCGCCATCCTGTTCGTCAAGGCCGTGGGCTTTGGCGCACTGGCCGGCATTCTGGCGCTGACCGTCGCGTCCATCGGCTTCATCGGCAAGCTCTTCACCGAGGCCATCGAGGAAATCTCGCTCAAGCAGGTGGAAGCGGTGCGCGCGACCGGCGCCTCGTTTGCCAACGTCATCGTCTTCGGCGTGCTGCCGCAGGTGTTCGCGCGTTTCATCGGCTTTGCCACCTACCAGTTCGACTCCAACCTGCGCAACTCCACCATGGTGGGGATCGTGGGCGCGGGCGGCGTGGGCGGCACGCTGTTCTCGGCCTTCCAGCGCTTCGATTACGACTTCGTCAGCGCCATCCTGCTGACCCTGATCGCCATCATCATGCTGGGTGAAATCCTGGCCAGCTTCGTGCGGGCCGTGTTCCTGGACAACCTGGGTTTCGACCGCATCCTGCAAAGCCGCTTCGCGGGCGCCCGCGGCATCGGCAGCAGCAAGCCGGCGGCCGCGCGCAAGGCGGAGGTGGAAGAATGAACGCCCACGTCTCCCCCTTGAACCCCGCCGGCCAGCCGCGTGTCTGGCAACGCTACAGCATGGGCCAGCGCCTGCTGCGCTTCGCGCTGTACCTGCTGCTGGTGGCGGCCATCGTGCAGGCGATCCGCGGCGTGGAGGTCATCCCCGAGTTCCTGTACGACGCGCCGGAACAGATGGCCGACCTCTTTCGCCGTATGTGGCCGATCGACTGGGCCTACTACCCGGGCGGCGTGCATGATGCGCTGATCGAAACGCTGCACATTGCCACGCTGGGCACCATTCTTTCGGTGTTCATGGCCGTGCCGGTGGGTCTGCTGGCGGCCAACAACCTCACGCCCAGCAAGACCATCAACATGCTGGCCCGGCTGATTCTGGTGTCCAGCCGGTCGGTCAACTCGCTGGTGTGGGCGCTGCTGTTCATCGCCATCTTCGGACCGGGCGCACTGGCCGGCACGCTGGCCATCGCTTTCCGCTCGATCGGTTTTGTCGGCAAGCTGGTCGGCGAAGCCATCGAGGAAGCACAGCGCGGCCCCATCGAAGCCGTCACCGCCACCGGCGCCAGCAAGGCCTCGGTCATCTGGTACGCCTACTGGCCGCAGATACGCCCGGCGTTCTGGTCCATCGTGCTGCTGCGCTGGGACATCAACGTGCGCGAATCCGCAGTGCTGGGCCTGGTCGGCGCCGGCGGCATCGGCATGGCGCTCGACACCGCGCTGAACCTGTTCCAGTGGGACCGCGTCGCCCTCGTGCTGGCCGCCATCTTCGTGGTTGTCGTGCTGGCCGAAGTCATCATCACCCAGGCGCGCAAACGCATCCTGTAGCGCCGTCGCCCCGCTTTACGCCTGTCGGTTTCCCCTGACACGCGCTCCCTTCGCCGCCCCCCATGGGGCGGCGTTTTCTTTCCTTTCCGTTCGCAAGCAACGCAAAAGCGCCTAGTCGCCCATGATGGGCTGCCTTGTTTTTGCGCCGCGATCGCGTCTATGCTCAATGTGAACAAAATATGAACGGTCATCAAAACGCACCCCCGGCTTGATTAACATCTTGGCTTTTGCCGTTGGACATCCGCTGCCATGTCGGAACAGGAATTGAAACTGCACGTGCCCACGGCTTCGCGCCAGGCCGTGCTGCGTGAAGTCAAGCAACGCGAGGCCACGCGCATTCGCTTGCATGCCATGTATTTCGACACGCCGGAGCGCGAGCTTGCGCGAGCGCGCATCGCGATCCGGCTGCGGCAGGAAGGCCCCGATTGGGTGCAGACGCTGAAGATGCCCGGCGCCGATGCGATCTCGCGCATCGAGATGAACCATCCGCGGCCGGGTCCCGTGCTCGACCTGTCGGTCTATGCCGGTACCGACGTCGAGGGCCCGCTGTCTTCCATCAAGGGCGAACTGGGCCTGCGCTATGAAACCGACGTGCAGCGCCTCTTGCGCAAGATCCGCACGCGCTTCGGCACGGTGGAGCTGGCCTACGACACCGGCATCCTGCGCGCCGGCGCGCTGGAATTGCCGATCTCCGAACTGGAATTCGAACTGGTGTCGGGCCGTCCCGCCGCCATCTTCGCCGCAGCGCGCGGCTGGCAGCAGCGCCATGCCCTGATCCTGGATCCCCGCAGCAAGTCCGAACGCGGCGACGCCCTGGCCCAGCTGGCGCATCGCCTAGCCGAGGTCGACGCCGCTGCCGGCGATGACCTCGAAGCACACCGTGCGCAGGCCATTGCGCAATTCTGGGCGCCGCGCGGCGCATCGTCCGTTAAGCTGCGCGACGGCATGACGCCGCCGCAGGCGATGGGCGCGATCGCCGCCGAATGCCTGGACCAGGTCTGCCGCAATGCGGCGGTGCTGGCCGAGGTCGACACCGAAGGCGTGTACCGCGCCGGCAACTCCGAACACGTGCACCAGTTGCGCGTGGGCGTGCGCCGGCTGCGATCGGCCTGGAAGCTGTTCGATGGCTGGATCGCACCGGTGCCGGCCTCGCTGCTGCAGGGCGTGCGCACGCACTTCGCGGCGTTCGGCGCCAATCGGGACCAGGACGTGCTGAACGAAACCGTCGCGCCCGCCCTGCTGCGCGCCGGGATGCCCGTGATCCCCATGGAAGCCGCGCCCCCAGAAGCAGATGCGCAGACCATCGCGGGCGGCCAGGCGTTTCAAGCATGGCTGCTGGAGCTGCTGGAATGGTCGCTCGACGTGCCGCCCGTGCAGCCCGACGCGGACGGCCAGACCATCGCCAACGGCACGCCCAGCGACGCCGCGCCCGAGCCTGCCATCCGGCTCGAAGGCGGCGTGACCGGTCCCATCGTCAAGCCCACGATCATCCCGATGCTGACGCCGGAGCCCGAACCGCAGCACCTGCACAAGCTCCTTGCCCGCCGCCTGCACCGCTGGCACGGCAAGGTCGCCGATCAGGGCACGCATTTCGCGGCATTGGACATCCCCGCCCGCCACGATCTGCGCAAGCGCGGCAAGCGCCTGCGCTATGGCCTGTCGTTCGCCGAATCGCTGCTGCCCGCCAGCAAGCTGCGCGGCTACCGCAAGCTGCTGTCCCGCGTGCAGGACGTGCTGGGCGAAATCAACGACCTCGCGATGGCCAAGGGCTACTACCAGTCGTGTACGGCCACGCATCCGCAAGCCTGGTTCGCGCTGGGCTGGATCAGCGCGCGCCTGGAAGAACTGGTCGTCGAGGCACAGCAGGCCTTTGACGATCTCGCGCGCAGCAAACCGTTCTGGAAGTAGCGCGCATCGCGCGCGTCTACCTCATGCGAAAGTCCCGCGTTGAATTCGATTTCACCTGGACACGCATCTAGCATGGCGTTTCAAAAAAGGGCCGCCTGACAGCTCCCCGTCAGGCCCCTGTCAATGCATCGACATCCGGCGTGCCAATACTCATTGGCTGTCGTCCGGCCCCACCGCCGGGCGCATTCGTGGCCCGCCAGCATCCGCCCGACACTCGTCCTGTGTGACGGCGCAACGGCCAGCGCGGGCCGTTCGCCCATCCACGCACACAGACTCATGGAAACCACTTCCCCCCTGCTGGTCCTTGCACGACGCGGCCTCGCGGCCTGCTGCGCGCTAACGCTGGCGCTCGCGCTCGGCGCTTGCGGCGGCGACGACGACACCGACGAACCGGCTCCGCCTCCCCCCACCACGACGCCCACCACGCC
>NZ_JCBANC010000072.1:0-28927 GCF_059760815.1 Achromobacter sp. 1012554356
CGATGATGAAGGCCGGCGCATGTTGGCCCGGTGTCTGACACCCGCGTGAGACGGTCGGCACCATGCAGGGCTGCGGCAAGGGTGTCAGACACCTACGACGCGATGATGACGGCCGGCGCATGTTGGCCCGGTGTCTGACACCCGCGTGAGACGGTCGGCACCATGCAGGGCTGCGGCAAGGGTGTCAGACACCTACGATGCGATGATGAAGGCCGGCGCATGTTGGCCCGGTGTCTGACACCCGCGTGAGACGGTCGGCACCATGCAGGGCTGCGGCAAGGGTGTCAGACACCTACGACGCGAGGATGAAGGCCGGCGCGCGTTGGCCCGGTGTCTGACACCCGCGTGAGACGGTCGGCACCATGCAGGGCTGCGGCAAGGGTGTCAGACACCTACGATGACCTACGAGGCTGAGCGATCGGCCAGTCCATCCACGTGGATCTGCGCCTGGCCCTGCGGGCAATGTTCGACGCGCGCCCGCACGCGGTATACACGGCGCAAGGTGTCCGGGGTTACCACATCGCGGGGCAGGCCCTCGGCTTCGATCGCGCCTGCGTGCAGCAGCAACGCATGGTCGGCGTGACGCAGCGCGATGTTCAGGTCGTGCAGCACCACCAACGTGATCAGGCGGTGCAGGCGCGTCTGGCGGCGCAGCACGTCCATGACGTGAAATTGGTAATTCAGGTCCAGCGCGGACAGCGGTTCATCGAGCAGCAACAGGCGCGGACGCCGCACCAGCGCCTGGGCCAGCGACGCCAACTGCTTCTGCCCGCCGGACAGCTCGTCCAGATGGCGGCTGGCGAGCGGCGCGATGCCCAGCTCGTTGATGACAGCCATGGCGTTTTCCATCAACGCATGGCCGGGTTGTCCGTGGCGGCCGGAGCGCGCGGCCACCAGCACGGATTCGAAGACGGTCATGTGCACGCCCTTGGGCAAGGCCTGCGGCATGTACATGGCGCATTCGGCGCGGCGGGCCGGGCTGGCGTTTGCCAGGTCCTCGCCGTCCAGCAAGATTGCGCCTTGCATCACCGGATGCAGGCCGGCCAGCGTCTTGAGCAGCGTCGATTTGCCGCTGCCGTTCGGCCCCAGCAGCGCGGTGACAGCGCCTTCGGGCATGGGGCCGGCGCTGGCATTGCGCAGCACCGCGCGCGCGCCGTAGCCGGCGGACAGCGCCTGGATGCGTAGCTGCGTCATTGTCAGCGTTGCAGCACCAGCGTGCCGCGCATGTGCTGCGCGTGCGCGGGGAACGAGCAGTAGTAGGTGTACGACTGACCCGCGCGCAGGCGGCTGACGGGGAAGGTGACGGTGGCCGTCTCGCCGCCGCCCAGCATGGGCGTCTTGGCAAGGATGCGGCCGTCGCCCGGCGCCAGGAAGTCGCTGCTCGCGCCGGCCTTGATGCCGTCGACCATTACGGCGTCGATATCTTCGGTCTTGGTCAGCACCCAGTTGTGGCCGGCCTTTTCCTTGCTGTTCTTGCCCGTGTGGATGAGGCGCACGGTGAATTCCTGGCAGGTCGCTGGCACGACGATGTGGTCGGGGCCGAACTGCTTGCCGGGACGGCCTTCGACGTCGATCGAGCAAGCGGGGGCGGCATGGGCAGTGCCGGCGATCATCAGAGCCGCGAGCGTGAGCGTCAGGCGGAATTTCATCGGGGTGTGTCCTTGTTGCGGTTGTGGCGTCAGGCGCGCTTGAGGGCGCCCACGACGATGGTGAGAAAGAAGGGAATGCCGACCAGCGAGGTCACGATGCCGACCGGGATGAGCGCGCCGGGCAGCACGGTCTTGGACGCCACGGACGCCAGCGACAGGATCAGCGCGCCGGCCAGCGCGCTGCCCGGCAGGTAGTAGCGGTGGTCTTCGCCCAAGAGCAGCCGCGCGATGTGCGGCGCGACCAGGCCGACGAAGCCGATCGTGCCGACGAACGACACGGCCAGTGCCGCCAGCGCGCTGACGCGCAGCAGGCTGATGAGGCGCAGCCGCTTGACGTCGATGCCGAAGCTGGCCGCGCGTTCCTCGCCCAGGCGCACGGCGGTGAGCTTCCAGGCGTCGCGCATCGAAAACGGAATGGCCAGAACCAGCGCCGCCGCCATGACGCCGACGGTGGTCCAGGTGGCGCGCGCCAGGCTGCCCATTGTCCAGAAGACGATGCCTTGCAAGGCCTCCTCGCTGGCGACGAACTGCAGCAGCATCACCAGCGCCTGAAACGAATACACCAGCGCGATGCCGAACAGCACCACGCCCAGCGTCGATCCGCCGCGCCACCGCGCCACGCGTTCCAGTACCAGTACCGACAGCAGGGTGCACGCGAAGGCCGACACGGAAACGGTCATGCCGGCGGGCAGCGCCGGCAGATGCCAGTCCAGCGTGATGGCAAGCGACGCGCCGAACGCCGCGGCGGCAGAGACGCCCAGCGTGTAGGGGCTGGCGAGCGGATTGTCGAGCATGGTCTGCATCTCGGCGCCGCCCAAGCCCAGTGCCACGCCGACCAGCAACGCCATCAGCGCATAGGGCAAGCGGAATTGCCAGACGATGACGCGTGTGCCGGTGTCTGACACGTCGGGATGCAGCAGCGTGCGCAGCAGCTCGGGCAGGGACAGCGAAGCCGGTCCGCTCGCGATGTCGGCCAGCAGGCTGGCCATGATGGCCAGCACCAGCGCGGCGGTCAGCAGTACGCGCTTGCGCACCGCGCGCCGGTACGCGGCGATGGGATCGTCGGGAACAGACGCCGCGGGCGATACGGCGGCGGGGGCGAAACCGGTCATGTCGGGCTACTTTGCCGGGGCGGCTGGGGATGTCCAGAAGGCGCCCGCGTTGTCCAGATCCAGGAACTGGCCGTACAGCGCGTCCAGCGTGCCTTGCGGATCCAGCGCGGCGGCGCGTTCGGGATACAGCCACTTCGCCATCGCCTCGATGGCGGCAACGTTGTAGGGCGAGTTGTAGAACGCGTGCCAGATGCCGAAGGCACGGTGCTGCTTCACGGCGTCCAGGTCGCGGATGCCGTCGCGGTTCAGCAGCGTGGCCAGGCTGTCGGCGGACACCTTCGGATCGGCGCCGGGACCGGCCAGCAGGCCCGGGCGGCCGGGTTCGGAGCGGCTGCCGGTGGCGATGTACACGTCGGGCTTGGCGTCGATGACGAACTCCAGGCTCACGTCGCCGATGGCGCCGGGCAGCACGGGCGCCGCGACGTTGACGCCTCCCGCGGCTTCCAGCAGGTCGCCGAAGCTGCCATTGCCTGTGGTGTGGCAGCAGGCCGGCCACACGCCTGCCAGCATTTCCACGAAGACGCGCGGCCGCTGGGCGGGCGGCACGGGCTCCACGACCTTGCGCACGCGGGCAAGGTGGTCTTCGTAGAAGGATATGTAGCCTTCCGCCTCGGCTTCACGATCCAGTGCCTGGCCCAGGATGCGCATGCTGGGCACCGTGTTCCGCACGGGATGCTGGCGGAAGTCGATGAAGACGATCGGGATGCCGGCTTCCTGCAATGCCGGGATCATCGGGTTGTTCCGGCCGGGACCATGGCCACTGACGCTGAAGATCGCCACGTCAGGCCGCAGCGAGACGATTTTTTCCGGGCTGACGCTGGCCTCCGACGTCTTGCCGATCAGGGGCACGTCGGCCGCCTTGGGAAAACGCGTGACGAGCTGGTTCCAGGAATACGGATCTTGCTGCTTCAGCTCTCCCTGCCAGCCGACGACGCGCGCCACCGGATCGTGGCGGTCCAGCAACGCCATCGCAAATGCAAAGCGGCCTTCGCCCAGCAGGATGCGCTGCGGATGGTCGGGCACCGTCACAACGCGGCCGGCCAGGTCGGTGACCTCGCGGGCATGGGCGCCGGACAGGGCGCAGAACAGGGAGGCGGCGGTCACGGCCGCGCGGAAAAGGGCAATCGGGCGCATGGCGAATCCTTCAGGTGCGTCAACCGCGGGGTGCAGGTAACGCGAACCATTCTTATCGCCGGGCAGTGTCCGACAACCGTCCTCAAGAATTCGTTAAGACGCATCACGCCTGTGGCGTGGGCGCCGCACCGCTGCCGGACCTTTGGGCGCACCCCTACAATGTGAGATTGATTGTTATTCGCCGAGCGGTCCCGCCATGCGCGTTCTCGTCATCGAAGACGACCCCGACATTCTTGCCAACATCACCCATCACCTGACGCGGCGCGGCTATATCGTCGATTGCGCTGAAGACGGCCAGCGCGGTTACGCGATGGCGGCGTCGGGCGAGTTCGACCTGATCGTGCTGGACCTGATGCTGCCGCGGCTGGACGGTTACGAGCTGTGCCGCCGGCTGCGCACCGAGTCCGCGTGCAACACCCCCGTCATCATGGTCACGGCCCGAGACACGCTGGACAACCGCCTGACGGGATTCGACGCGGGCGCCGACGATTACCTGGTCAAGCCCTTTGCGCTGGCCGAACTGGCCGCGCGGGTCAAGGCGCTGCTGCATCGCGCCAGCGGGGCGGGCGCGGCCCGTGTGCTGCGCGTGGGCGACTTGACGCTGGACACCGGCACGTTGGCGCTTGCGCGGGCGGGCCAGGCGCTGCGCCTGCCGCCGTCTCCGCTGCAATTGCTGACCTTGCTGATGCGTGCCAGCCCAGCGGTGGTCCATCGCGCCCGGCTGGAGGAGGCGCTGTGGCGCGACTCGCCGCCGGACAGCGACAGCCTGCGCACCCACATCCACCAGATCCGCCATGTGGTCGACAAGCCCTACGACACGCCGCTGCTGCACACGGTGCACGGCATCGGCTACCAGCTGCGTGCCGCAAGCGATGACTAGCCCGGGCAGGCGCGCGGCGCGGCGCGGGCTGGCGCGCCACCTTGTGCTGACGTATGTGGCGCTGGCGCTGCTGGTAGCAGGCCTGTTGACCTGGCTGTCGGTGTGGAGCGTCGGCAAGCTGGAGGCGCATCTTCAACGCATCGACATGGGCATGGCGGTGGAGCGGGTGCGGGGCGATTTTCTGGCGGGCATCGACCCGGGCCGGCCCAACCGCTTCTTTCACGGCGATCCGGCAAGCGGGGCGTTTCCCGATTGGCTGCGGCCGCTGAATCCGGGCTTTCACAAGATCGAGCGCAACGATCGCGTGTGGCACGTGATGGTCGACGACTTCAAGGGCCAGCGCTACATGCTGCTGCGCGACTACACCGAGTACGAGCAGAACCAGTCGGCCTCGCATTGGACCGCGGTGACGGGACTGGCGGCCAGCCTGGCGCTGGCGTTTGTCCTGGGCATCCTGGCCACCCGGCGCCTGTTGCGTCCGCTTGCGCGGTTGGCCGCCCAGGTCAATACCCGCGGCGCGCAGCCGCCGCAGACCCGGCTGGCCGAAGACTATCCGCCGGACGAGATCGGCCAGCTTGCGGCGGCCTTCGACTCGACCTACAACCAGCTCGAACAGGCGCTCAGGCGCGAGCAGCTCTTCACCGCCGACGTGGGGCACGAACTGCGCACGCCGCTGATGGTGATCTCCAGTTCCTGCGAGCTGCTGCGCGAAGAGCAGGCGCTGGATGCGGCGGGACAGGCCCGTCTTGCCCGGATCGAGGCGGCTGCCGCTGACATGGGCGAGCGGCTGGACACCTATCTGATGCTGGCGCGCGGCGGCGACGCGGCGGGCCTGTTCCCGCGTGAGAGCGCGGCGGACACCGCACGAGGCCAGTTGGCCGCGTGGTCGCCGGTGGCGCAGCGGCGCGGCATGCAGTTGACGCTGGAAGCATCCGGTGCGCAGGAAGCGCCCTTGCTGTTTCCCGCGCCGCTGCTGCGCGCGGTGCTGTCCAACCTGATCCGCAATTCGCTGCAGTACGCCGGCCCGCAGGCCAGCATCGTTGTCACGGCAGGACCCGATTTCGTGCAGGTGAACGACAACGGTCCGGGTATTCCGGTGGAACGCCACGCCTCCATCTTCAACCCCTTCGTACGCGGCGATCAGCTGGACGACGGCAACCTGGGGCTGGGCTTGTCCCTGGTGCAGCGCATCTGCGAGCACCAGGGCTGGCGCGTGTCGCTGCAGTCTCGGCCCGGGCAGGGCAGCCAGTTCCGTGTGGACCTGGCCGGGCCTGCGGCGGGCCTTGCGGTTTAGAAGGCGACGTCTGCGGTGAAGAGAGCCGTGCGTCCCGCGCCGGGTACGCCGTAGAGCTGGAAGCCGTCCAGCGATGCCCCGATGCGGCTGTAATAGAACTTGTTGAACAGGTTGTCCACGTTCACGCCCAGCGTCACGTTCTTGTTCAGCCGGTAGCGCGCCGCGACGGAATGCAGCCAGTAGGAAGGCGCCTTCTCGTTGTCGCGCACCCAGACCGGATGCGTGCCGTAGGGACCGGACACGGTGGAGCTGTTGTTGTTCTTGCCGCCGACGTACTTGTTGTCCGTATAGCGCCGCTTGCCCACGTACTGCGCGCCATAGCTCAGCGACAGGTCTTCCGTGGCCGCGTACGTGGTCCACAGGTTGAACGTCAGGTCCGGCACGTTCTTGGCCTCTTCGCCCTGGTTCGCGCCCTTGGTGATGCGGCTTTTCATGGCGCTGACGCCGGCAAAGGCGGACCAGCGGGGCGTGATGTTGCCCGACAGGCCCAGCTCGATGCCATCCACGCGCTTGGCGGGCAGGGCGCGCACCACGTCGGTGGCGTCGTCGCCGTATTCCCATGAGTCCGTCAATTCTGTGCGAAAAAGAGCGCCCGTCAGCGACAGGTCGCCGCCGGCCACGTCCCATTTCGTGCCCAGTTCCCACGTGCGGGCGACGGCCGGCTTGTAGGTGTCGGAGCCGGTGGCGCCGTAGATGTTGTTGTTCGTGGACGCGCCCATCGCGGACGGTTGCGCGGCCTGGCTGTACGACACGTAGACGCTGCCGTTCTCCACGGGCTTGTACGTCAGACCGATGCGGCCGCTGAAGGCGCCGTCGGTGACGCGCTGCGTGGCGGCGCCCGCCGTCTGCGTGACGCGGTAGCGGTCATAGCGCAAGGCGCCCTGCAGCATCCATTGCGGATTGAACGTCACGGTGTCCGCGGCATACAGGCCGGCGTTGAAGACTTCGGCCTTGTTGCCGGAATCGCCCTTCAAGGTGTCCACGCCGCCCATGTTCGTGCCGCCGGTGTCGCGCAGGTCGATCACCGGATTGATCGACGGCGCGCGAATCGTGCGTGCATGATCGCCGTAGGTTTCCTTGTAGAACTCCACGCCCGTCACCACGGCATGCTTGATGCCGCCGGTATGGAAGTCCAGGTTCAGGTTGGTCTGGTTGGCCAGGATGGTGTAGCGCTTGGACGTGCCGAAGTCGTTGCCGCGCAACTGGGCATAGGGCGAGGGATCGCGCAGCGGCGTGAAGCCACTGTACGAGGCAATGCCGTCGGCGCTTTGCACCAGCGGGCCGGCGCCCACGTAGCCGTACGACGTGCGCGACGTGGAATTGAAGCGCGCCGGGGCAAGCACGCCGATGCGGTCGGTCTGCTGCCAGCGGCTGATGTTGGTCAGGCGCGCCGCCTTGGTGAAGTCATGCTCGACCTTCATCGTTGCCTGATCGGTGCGGGTCTGCTCCGTGTACAGGCCCGGATCACCGTACCAGGCGTTGCGCGCCACATTCGGCATGCGCTTGCCGCCGGTGCCGCGCTGGATCGGCACGCCGCCGTCGGGGATGTTGTCGTCTTCCTGATGCAGGTAGTTGACGGTGACGCGGGTGGGGGAGCCCAGGCCCATCGCCAGCGACGCCGCGACACCAGATCGGTCAAACTCCGTCACGTCGCGCTCGGCCACGCCGTTGTGGTGGCGCATGAGGTTGACGCGCAGGGCGGCGCTGTCCGTCAGTTCCTGATTCAGGTCCGCGGTGATGCGCCGGTAATGATCCGTGCCTAGGCCGCCGGACATCTTGTAGAACGAGCCCAGCCGCGCTTCCTTGCTGGCCAGGTTGACGCTGCCGCCCACGGCCGAGATGCCGGATTCGATGGAGCCCGTGCCCTTGAAGACCTCTGCCTGTTCCAGGTTGAAGATGTCGGTGCGGCTGGACAGGCCCGCGTCGCGGATGCCGTCCACGGTGATGCTTTGCTCCGCGGAAAACCCGCGGATCGTGAACATGTCGCCCCAGCCCAGATTGCCTTCGCCCGAACTGAACGTGATGCCCGGCACGTTGCGCAGCACGTCCTGCAGGCTCTTGGCCTGCTGCTCTTCCAGCACTGCGCGCGGCACGACGGTGATGCTTTGCGGGGTGTCGAGCAGCGGCTCGGTGAATTTGCCCGACTGCACGCGGTCCGCCTTGAAGGGCGGGGCGTCGGCCTGCACGGTGACGGGCGCCAGCAGCACCGCGTTGTCTGCCGGGGGCGTCTGGCCGTGAGCCTGTGTGGAGGCGGCGGCGCCAAGCGCCATGCCCAGGGTTTTCAGCGCCAACGCGCCCTGTGAGTGAACTTTTTGTTGTTGCGCCATGGCGATCTTGAGTACCTCAATGAGAATCGTTCCGGATTCTAGGGAGGCGCGTCTCAAGATCCTGTTAAGACGCGGCGATCGGGCGCACTGAGAAAAAGGCAGGCGGGCGGGCCGCGGGGAGACCGTGCGCGATCAGGTGCGCGAGGTATCGAAGGCCAGCAGATTGCGTTTGACAAGGCCGAGCATGTCGGCAAGCTGGTGACGCTGTTCGGCATTGAGGCCTTGCAGAATCGCTTCGCTCATAACGTCGCTCTTGACCCGCATGCGCTCGATCATGGCGCGGCCCTTCGGGCGTCAGTTGCAACCTTCTTGGCCATTCAGGCATCCTCCAGCCGGATCAGGCGTTTACCCATGTGCTTGCCCTGGCACAGATCGGCGATCGACCCCGGCGCGGCCTCGATGCCGGCCAGGATTTCCTCGCGGTAGCGCAGTTTTCCCTCGCGCACCAACGGGGCGAAACTTGCCGGTGGAGGGCGGGGCTGGCGGGCATGGGGTGTCTCCTCAGATTGTGTCTTGGAATAGTAATGTTATTACATTACTATTCTGGCTTTTTTCGCGCTGCGCCTCCCGGCGTGCCGCGGGCATCTCAAGCATCTCCCGCATTCCTCCATGGCTTCTCTCATTTCCCCTCCCGCCGCCACCCGGCTGCGTTCCATTGACGCTCTGCGCGGCCTGGTCATCGTCATCATGCTGCTCGACCATGTGCGCGAAACCTTCTTCCTGCATCACCAGGTTGGCGACCCGATGGACGTGTCCGCCACGCCGCCGGACCTGTTCTTCTCGCGTCTGCTTGCGCATCTGTGCGCGCCGGTGTTCATCTTTCTGACGGGCCTGTCGGCTTGGCTGTACGGCGCGAAGGCCGGCGACCGCGGCGCCACGGCCGCGTTTCTGGCCAAGCGCGGCGCATTCCTGATCGCGCTCGAAGTCATCGTGGTGAACTTCGCGTGGACCTTTCAGTTTCCGCCGTCCGTTGTGTACCTGCAGGTGATCTGGGTGATCGGCCTGTCCATGCTGTCGCTGGCGGCCTTGCTTTGGTTGCCGCGCTGGGCGCTGGTTGTCGTTGGCGTGGTGCTGGTCGCTGGCCACAACGCGCTGGATGCCGTGCACTTTGCCGCGGGTCACGTGATGCACGTGTCGTGGGCAGTGCTGCATGATCGCGGCTGGATCGAGGTGAGCGACACGCTGCGCCTGCGCACGTCCTACCCGTTGCTGCCGTGGATCGGCGTGATTGCGCTCGGGTATGCGGCCGGACCGTGGTTTCAGCCGGGTTCGGACGCGGCCGTGCGTCAGCGCCGTCTGTGGTCGGCCGGGCTGGCGGCGGTGGCGGGCTTTGTGATCCTGCGGGCGTTCAACGGCTACGGGCAGTCGCAGAAGTGGGCGGTGCAGGACGACGCGCTGCATACCGTCATGAGCTTTGTGAACATCACCAAATATCCGCCGTCGCTGATGTTCCTGCTGCTGACGCTGGGGTTGGGACTGTGCCTTCTGGTGCTGATCGAGCGCGCGCAGTCGGCCGGTTGGGTCCGCGCGCTGTGCGTGTTTGGCGCCGCCCCGATGTTCTTCTACCTGCTGCACTTGTACGTGTTGAAAGCCCTGTACCTGGGCGGCGAAGCCATCTGGGGCCTGAACCAGGGCAAGTACTTCGGCGTCGATGGCATGGCGTCGGTGTGGCTGATTTCAATCCTGCTGGCCGTGGCATTGTTCTGGCCCGTGCGCTGGTTCGGACGCCTGAAGGCCGCGCGCCGCGATATCGCCTGGCTCAAGTACCTGTGAGGCAAGCGATGGCAGCACGCAAGTTTGCCGCCGGCGTCGCGGCATTGATGGCGCCATGGGCGGCCGACGCACAGCAGAACGCGGTGACGCTGTATGGCGTCGTCGACGTGAGCATCGCGGGGTTTTCCACGCAGGAGCGCGGCACGGCGATCAATATGCAGTCGGGCGTGCAGTCCGGTTCGCGCTGGGGCCTGCGCGGCAGCGAAGACCTGGGTAACGGCCTGCGCGCGAACTTCCAGCTGGAAAGCGGCTTTCTGGCCACCAACGGCAACTCGGCGCAAGGCAGACGCCTGTTTGGACGCGCGGCGTGGGTGGGCGTGTCGGGCGGTTTTGGCGATCTGCGGCTGGGGCGGCAGACCTCGGTATCGTCCGCCACGCTGGCGGACTACGATGCGTTCCTGGCGTCGTACCTGATCACCGGCGCCCAGACAGCGCTGCTGCCGTACAACGCCAATCGCGCCGACAACACGGTGGCGTACTGGAGCCCGTCGGTGGGCGGCCTGCGCGCGGGCGTGGACGCCAGCCTGGACTACGACGGCGGCGGCGGCTTTCAGACCGCATCCACCAACAAGCTGTACAGCGCCGCGGTGGTGTTCGATCAGCCGGGCTATTCGATCGCCGCAACCTACGAGGGCGCGAGCTGGGCGGATGGGACGGCGCAATCGGCCGCCATGACCAGAGCCGGGGCCGACCGCCGGCCGTACGCCTACACGCTCGCGGGCCGTGCGACGGTGAACGCGTTCACGCTTTACGCCGGCTGGTCAGTGATGCGCAACGGCTCCACCATCCCGGCGGTGCCGTCACCCGGGCAGCGCGTGTACTTTCCGGGCAGCACGGTGCATGGCGTGATGGCGGGCGCCGCCTGGCGCACGGGCGCGAGCACCGTGATGGCATCGTGGCAGGGCAGTCTGCCGGGCGGAGGCGCGCTTGAACGCGATGGCGCCACGCATTCCCAGCAGATCTATTCGGCAGGCTACGTGTACGACCTGTCCAAGCGCACCAATGTGTATGCCATCTATGGCTACATGCGGGGCGCCTGGGACGATCCGTCCTGGCATCAGTCCCAGTACGCGGTGGGCATGCGCCACCGCTTCTGACGGCGCGTCAGTACGCCTTCCCGGCAATCGAATCCGCGTAGCCGAGATCGAGCCATTTGCCATCCGTGGGGATGCGGTCCAGATTGCCCAGGTCGATCTGGGTCTGGAGCGCGTCCTTCAAGGCCTGCTCGGGCACGGCCACGGAATCGGCGAACACGCCGTCGTCGATCAGACGTTGCACCGACGCACGCACGACGGCGGGATCCAGGTTGGGAAAAAGCTTCAGGCCGCTGGCCACGGCGGCGGCCGGGTCCGTGCGGATGGCCTTGAGCGCGCGGTCGATGCCGGAGACAAACTTCTGCGAGACCTGCGGGGCGATGTCCTGGCGCGTGGAGATGGCCGAGAACGTGTACGGGCCGATCTCGCGCGAGAACGCGGAAACCACCTTGAAGCCCTGTGCCTGCGCCTGCGAGGCGCCCGGCTCGTACAGCACCGCGCAATCGGCCTGGCCGGAACTGAGCGGGCCGATCTCGTTGCCCAGCGGCACTTCCAGCAGGTTCACGTCGCGCTTGGGGTCCAGGCCGGCGTTCTTGACCAGCTTGATGAATGCGGACGAACTGGTGGTCGGCATGGCGCCCGTGGCGATGGTGGCGCCTTTCAGACTTTTGAAGCCGTCAAAGGCGAAGGCCGGTTTGCAAGTCAGCCACACGCCCAGGCGGTTCAGCGTGCCGCCCACCACCTTGACGGGCGCGCCGCGGCCGAAGGAGATCGCGGTCCATTCCGGGCCGTGCAGGGAAAAGTCGGCGCTCCGGGAGATGACGGCGGCCAGCGCATTGGTCGAGGACGACGCGACGTCGATGCGCACGTCCAGCCCTTCGTCCTTGAAGTAGCCGTGTTCCTCGGCGAAATACACCGGCAGGTAGAACACGGACTTGAACGCGGCGGAGACGACGGCTTTGTCGGTGACCTTGGCGTTGGCCGTATCGGTGGCCTTGCCGGCGGCCATGGCCGAGATGGACAGCAGGGAGGCAGCCGCGGCAGCGGCGATGCGCAGGGAGGGTCGGATTTTCATGGATTCTCGGCGGCAGAGTGCGCGCTTCACAGTTTGAATTGAGTGGCGTAGGTCTGGTCTTTCCAGCGCAGCAGGCGCTTTTCGGCAATGTCCACGCCGGCATACAGGACAAAGCCCAGCAGCATCAGCGAGAAGATGCCGACCCAGACCGTGTTCAGGTCATAGAGCGACGAGGCGACGAAGATGATGTGGCCCAGGCCGTACTTGGACGAGATGAACTCGCCCACGACCGTGCCCACCAGCGCGAAGCCGATGTTGATGCGGAACGTGGCGATGATGGCGGGCGTGGCCGACGGCACGACGACCTTGGCGAAGATCTGCCGTTTGGTGGCGCCCAGCGACACGAGCATCTTCTGGATGTCCGGGTCCGCGTCCTTGGCGGCCTGAAAGGCGGCCAGCAGCGCGACGATGGACGTCAGCGAGATCGACAGTGCCACCTTCGAAATCAGGCCCGTGCCGAACCACAGGATCACGAGCGGCGCGAACGCGATCTTGGGCACGCTGTTGATCGCGACCAGGAAAGGTTCGACCACCTTCGCGCCATAGGGCGAATACCACAGCGCCAGGCCCGGGATGGTGCCCACCACGGTGCCGACGACGAAACCGGCCGCCGACGCCCACAGCGTGTAGTTGGCGTGCTCCCAGAGTTCGCCGGACACGATCAGCTTCCACCCCGCCTGCACCACGCCGGCCGGAGATCCGAACAGAAAGCCCGAGACGGCGCCGGTGCGCACGGCGGCTTCCCACGCGCCGAACAGCACGGCAAGAATGAGAAGCTGCGTCGCCAGGACGGGAACGCGAAAGCCCGGACGCGGGCGCGCGGGCGTGGCGACGCCCTGGGCAAGAGATGCGGAGGTCTGGGTCATGCGTGGGTGCCGTCCTTGCGGGCGGTCTGTATGTCGAGTTCCTGGCACAGCAGGTCGAAGTAGCCGGGAAAGCGGCTGTCGTGGCGCGCATGCAGCGGCGAGCGCGTGCCCAGCTCGATCCGGTGCTCGCTTTTCAGGCGGCCGGGCCGGGCGCTCAGGACGAAGATGCGCTCGGACAGCGCGATGGCCTCATCGATGTCGTGCGTCACCAGCACCACGGTCTTGCCCTGCCTGCTGACGGTGTCGGCCAGCATGGATTCAAGGAACAGCCGTGTCTGGTAATCCAGTGCCGAAAAGGGTTCGTCCAGCAGCAGGACGTCGGGGTCGGGCAGCAGCGTGCGCGCCAGGGCCACGCGCTGGCGCATGCCGCCGGATAACGCCTTCGGATAGCTGTCCTGGAAGGGCAGCAGGCCGAAGGTGTCGAGGTACTCGCGTGCGCGTTCCACGGACTCGGCCTTGGGCGCGCCGCGGATTTCCAGGCCGACCAGGACGTTGTCCAGCACGGTGCGCCACGGCATCAGAAGGTCGCGCTGCAGCATGTAGCCGACGCGTCCGCGCAGATTGGGCAGCGGGCGGCCGTCCAGTGCGATGGTGCCGGCGTCGTGTTCCAGGAGGCCGGTCAGGATGTTGAACAGCGTGGACTTGCCGCAGCCGGACGGACCGATGATGCTGACGAACTCGCCGCTGGCGGCGTTCAGGCTGATGTCGTCCAGAACCTGCACCGGGCCGGTGTCGGTGGGGAAGCGCTTGGAGAGATTGCGGATCTCAAGTTTCAGGGGCGGGGTAGGGCTCATGGCGAAACGACTGCACGCCGCCTCAAGCCGCGCCATGCTCCAGTTCCAGCGCCACCACGTCTTCGTGCGGGACTTCCAGCGCCTCGTTGAAGCGCTTGAAGAAGCTGCACAGCGCGATGCGGATGGTCAGCTCGACGATCTGCTCCTCGCTGAAGAACGATTGCAGCTTCGCATAGAAGGCGTCGCTGACCTGCGCCGGCGTGAGCGTGACCAGCACGGCGTAATCACGGACCACCAGATCCTTCTCGTCCAGGCCCGGCACCTGCGGCTCCAGCAGGCGGTCGATGGCATCCTGCGAGATGCCGTGGGCCGCCAGCTTGGGTGTATGCAGCGTGACGCAGTAATGGCAGGCGTGCGCCTTGGACGCGGTCAGCAGTGCGATTTCCAGGTGACGCGGCGAGATCAGCCCGTCCTCGCGCGACTGGACCAGGTACGAGAAGAAATGCTTCAAGGCCGGCGGACGGGGCGCGAAGGCGCTCAGCATGTTCGCGTACGGGCCGTAATCCTGCAGAAGCTGATTGAAGAGTTGGGCGGTCGCGGGATCCAGCTTGGCGGGATCCAAAGGAGTAAGGCGTGACAAGGCAATTCCAGCGTTGGGAAGAAGAACGCTGGAATCCTAAGAGACATGCGGCCGCGTGAAAAATACCGATATCACATATGTATATGGGCATGCCGGCATCGCCGACACTACAGCCGCTGTCCTCCCGTGGCGTCGATGCGCTGTCCGGTGACCCAGCGCCCCTCGTTGGACGCCAGGAAAGCGACGATGTCTGCGATGTCGTCCGGCTGGCCCACGCGGCCCAGTGCGATGCTCTGCGCGATGACGCGGCTCAGTTCCGGGTCGCGTGCACGCTGGTTCAGATCGGTGGCGGTGGCGCCGGGCAACACGGCATTCACGGTAATGCCGCGCGCGCCCAGCTCGCTGGCCAGCAGTAGCGTCAGCGCCTCCAGGCCCGCCTTGGCCGGCGCGTAGACGCTCATTTCGGGATAGGCGGCGCGCGTGCCCATCGACGAGATATTGATGATGCGGCCGCCATCGCGCAGGAACGGCAGGCAGTGCTGGATCAGGAAGAACGGCGTCTTCAAATTCACCTGCAGCACACGGTCGAAGTCCGGCGGCGTCACGTCGGGCAGCCGGGCGCGCAGGCCCACGCCCGCGTTGTTGACCAGAATGTCCAGGCCCTCGGAGCCGGTACGCTCGCGCAAAGTGGCGCGTGCATCCTGCGCCAGCCGCGCCGCCGCCTCCGGGGCTGCCAAGTCGGCTTGCAGCGTCCAGGCTCGGCCGCCTGCCGCCAGGATCTGGCTGACGACTTCTTCGGCGGCATCCGCCCGCGCGTGGTAGTGCACGGCGACGTGCGCGCCGCGGCGGCCCAGCACGAGTGCGATGGCGCGGCCGATGCCGCGGCTGCCGCCCGTGACGAGGGCGGTCTTACCCGCCAGGGAATCCGGTGTGGCGCTCATGCGGCCTCCTTTTCGGGTTGTGTCCATGCCTGCCGCGCTTCCAGCGCCCGCGCCTGCAGCAGCAGGGCGTTGCGATCGACCTTGTTGGTGCCGGCCCACGGCAGGTCGTCCAGAAAGCGGATGCGGCGCGGGTGCTGGTACGCCGGGCCGTTGGCCAGGGCGTGCTGCTTGAGCGTGTCGGCATCCAGCGTGCTGCCGGCGCGCCGCACGACAAAGGCGACCGGGATGTGGCCGCGCTCTTCATCGGCCAGCGGAACCACGCAGCTCTGTCGCACGTCGGGATGTGACTCCAGCAACTTCTCGACTTCAACGGGATAGATGTTCTCGCCCGCGCAAACGAACATATCGTCCGCGCGGCCCACGAAATAGTGGAATCCGTCGCGGTCGCGGCGCATCACGTCGCCGCTGTAGTACCAGCCGTCGTTCAACACCTGAGCGCTCTTTTCCGGCAGGTTGTGATAGCCGCGCAGCACGGCGGGGTTCTTCATTTCAAGCACGCCCTCGTCCGGTCCGGCGCCGCCCGTCAACCGGACTTGCGCCGCGTCCAACGGATAGCCGACCGACAGGGGCGGCGTGGGCAAGCCATCGGGATGCGGCCCGAACACGGCGGGACCGGCCTCCGTCGTGCCATAGCCGTGCGTGATGCGCACGTGGGGCAGCGCGCGCTGGATGCGGTCGAACAGGGCCGTCGTCATTGGCGCGGAGCCCAGCATCACGCGCTCCAGCGCTGACAGGTCGTGGTCCTGCAGCGAGGCGGGGTCCTTCACCAGCCGCGCAAACATCGTGGGCACGGCGGTCAGGATGGTGATGCGGTAGCGTGCCAATGCATCGGCGTAGGCCTGCACCTCGAACACGGGCTGGATCACCAGCAGGCCGTTGCTGGCAAACGCGCGCTTGGACATGAATAGGCCGTTCATGTGGAACAGCGGCTGCGCGAGCAGATAGCGCGCTTGCGGCGCGTCCGGATTCGTGGGGCCGGACGTGGCGGTCAGCGCCCACAGTTGGCCGGCATGGGTCAGCGGCACGCCCTTGGGTTTGCCGGTGGATCCTGACGTGTACAGCATCTGCGCAATATCTTCGGGCGCGGGCGTGATGCTGTTGAACGTGGCGGGAACGATCTGCGCGGCAAACCCCTGCGGGCCGGCGTCGTCAAAATCCAGCACCGGCACGGTGGCCTCGAAGCCGGCGCGGCGCGGGCCGTCCACGAAGGCGAGCGCAATGTCCGCATCGCGCAGCACGTAGTCGATGTTCTCCTGCGACTGCTTGATGTTGATGGGTACGGCCACGTAACCGGCCCGCATGATGCCGAAGTACGCCAGCAGATACTCGGCGCGGTTCAGCGCCGCGATGGCGATGCGCGAGCCGGGCGGCAGGCCGCGCGCGGTCAGCCATGCGGCCACGCCGCCAGCCAGGCGGCCGGCCTCGCCGTGGGTCAGTTGCCACGGCGCGCCGGGCAGGCGCAGATCGACGATCGCGGGCAGGTCCGACGGCAGGCGCGGATCGGCAAGGTCGCCAAGATTTTGGGGGGAATGCGTCATAAGAAAGACTTCCAGAAGTTGGCGGCTCAGCCCTTTTGCAGCTTGGGATTGAGCGCGTCGTTCAGGCCGTCGCCGACCAGGTTCAGCGACAGCACGGTAAGCATGATGGCTACGCCGGGCACGGCGCAGATGTACCAGGACGAGCGGATCAGGCTGCGGCCTTCGCCCACCAGCCGGCCCCAGCTGGCGATGTTGGGATCGCCCAGTCCCAGGAAGGACACCACCGATTCGTAAAGGATGGCCCCGGCCACCACCAGCGAGGACATCACGATGACCGGCGGCAGCGCATTGGGCAGGACCTCGGCGGCGGCGATGCGCCACGGGCTCATGCCGACGGCGCGGCAGGCCTGCACGAACTCGCGTTCTTTAAAGGACAGGAATTCGGCGCGGGTCAGGCGGGCGATCGGGGGCCAGGACACCAGGCCGACGGCCAGCGTGATGTTTTCGATTCGCGGGCCCAGCACCGACACGACGGTCAGCACGAAGACCACGTTGGGGATGATCTGGAACAGCTCGGTCAGGCGCATCAGCGCCTCGTCCACCCAACCGCCCGCCCAGGCGGCGGCCGCGCCGACGGTGACGCCGATCAGCGTGGCGGTGGCGGCGGCTACCAGGCCGATCAGCAGCGTGGCGCGGGCGCCGTGGGCGATGAGTGCGGCGATGTCGCGGCCCATGGAGTCCGTGCCCAGCGGATAACGCCAGGACTCGAGTGGCCAGATCTCGGGTGCGCCGACGATGCGCAGCGGGTTGACGGGGTAAAGCCAATCGGCGCTGGCGGCCACCAGCGCGACCAGCAGCAGGACCAGCGCGCCCGCCACGGCGCCGCGGTTGCGGGCAAAGCGCACGGCGAACGCATCCGGGCGGCGCGCGGCCGGCGCGCCGGCAGGAACAGTTGCAGCGGAAGTAGCGGACATGTCAGGCGGCCTTGATGCGGGGGTCAAGCCGCGTATAGGCAAGATCCACGAAGATGTTGGCGATGATGACCACGACGGAGCTGAGCACCAGGATGCCCAGCACGACGGGATAGTTGCGGCTCATGACGCTGTCGAACAGCACGGCGCCGATGCCGGGCCAACTGAACACGGACTCGATCACGATGCTGCCGCCGAGCACCGCGCCCAGTTGCAGGCCCAGCAGGGTGACGATCGGCAGCACCGCGTTGCGCAGCACGTGCCGCAAGACCACGGCGACGCGCGTCAGGCCTTTGGCATAGGCCGTGCGCACGTAATCCATGCGGCTGACTTCCAGCATCGAGGCCCGCATCACGCGGGCATAGGCGGCGGAATAGAACAGTCCCAGCGCCACGGCGGGCAGCGCCAGGTGGTGCAGGATGTCCAGCGCCTGGCGCCACAGCCCGCCGTCCAGCCCGATGGTGACCATGCCGCCCACCGGAAACCAGCCCAGCTTCACCGAGAACATGATGATCAGCATGATGCCCAGCCAGAAGCTTGGCGCCGCAAAGCACAGCACGGCGAAGGCGGAGACGGCGCTGTCCCACCACGTGTTGACCTTGACGGCCGACACGATGCCGGCCGCTATGCCCACCAGCACGGCAATGGCGATGCTGGCCAGCATCAGCACCAGCGTGGCGGGCAGATGCGCCAGGATCACGTCCAGCACCGGCAGGTTGTGCCGGTAGGAGTAACCCAGGTCCAGCTGCGCGACCGACCCGATGTACTTGAGCAGCTGGACCGCCGGCGGCTCGTCCAGCCCGTAGGTCACGCGCAGGCGCTCGATCAGCGCCGGGTCAGTGACCTGCTGCTCGGCCGTCATGACGTCCAGGAAGGTTCCCGGGACGGACTGGATCAGGGCAAAGTTCAGGACCACCACGCCCAGCAGCAGCGGGATGGCCTGAAGCAGCCGGCGCGAGATCAGGCGGATCGCCATGTCGTCCTCAGGCCTGCAGCCAGACGTCGGCCAGGGTTTCGCCCTGGACGTTGGCGCCGGTCGTGAAGTTGCGCACGTTCTTGCCGGCCAGCGTGAACGACTGGATTTCCACCAGCGGTACGATCGGCACGTCGGTGGACGCCAGGCGGGCGAACTGCGCGGCCAGCTT
Source organism: Achromobacter sp. 1012554356 (assembly GCF_059760815.1). NCBI lineage: Bacteria > Pseudomonadati > Pseudomonadota > Betaproteobacteria > Burkholderiales > Alcaligenaceae > Achromobacter > Achromobacter sp. 1012554356. The sequence continues at coordinate 18,994 of NZ_JCBANC010000072.1, forward strand.
GCGGCGCGCCTGCGGATCGGTTTCGACGGCGAGTTTGCCGACGATGCCATCCATCTCGGGGCTGGAATAGCCCGTGGCGTTGCGGAACGCGGCGCCTTTGACGATGCCGTCGGTCGTGAAGAACTGTGTCACGGTGGGTACCAGCTCCAGCGGCGACGTGAAGTTGGACACCGCGATGTCGTAGTCGTATTCGCCATAGATGCGTTTGAGCGCGGTGGCGCGGTCCACGGAATCCAGCTTCACCGCGATGCCCACGTCTTCCAGCGCCTGCTTCAGGTACTGGCCGAGCTTGGCGTTTTCCTCGAACCAGGCCGCGGCCAGCAGGTTGACGGTAAAGCGCTTGCCGTCCTTGACCGGCAAGCCGGCGGCGTCCAGCAGCGCGGCCGCCTTCTTGGGATCGAAGGCATAGCGTGGCACGTCCTCGGTGAAAAACAGCGGATTGCTGCTGAAGATGGGGGCAATCGCGGGCTTGCCGCGGCCGTAGTAGATGGTGTCGACGATGAACTGGCGGTCGATGGCGTGCAGGATGGCTTGGCGGACCTCGCGGCGGTTGACGATGTCGCGCCGCTGATTGAACTCGGCGGTGACCGTCCAGGCGGTGTTCTGGTAGCCGCGCGTGTCCACGACGACCTTGCCGGTCTTGACCAGCCGGTCGATGTCGCGCGCGGGCACCGGGTTGGAATAGGCCAGGCCCAGTTCGCCGGTTTCCAGCGCCGCACCGCGCGAGGCCGGATCGGCCCACCAGCGGATCACCAGCTTGTCCAGGTTCGGCTGCGTGGCGTTCCAGTATTTGTCGTTGCGCAGGTATTCGACATGGCTGCCGCGCACCCATTTGCCGTACTTCCATGGGCCCGTGCCCACCGGCGTGTTGTTCAGCGGATTGGTGATGAGGTCCTTGCCGTCATAGAGGTGCTTGGGCACCAGCAGCTGGTATTGGCCGGACAGGGTCGACTTCAGGAAGAACTCGGGCACCGGGGCGTTGAAGGTCAGCACAACCGTGTGCGGATCCGGCGCCGTAGCTTCCGTCAGCGACTTGAGCGCAATGCCGGCGGAAATGGGCTTCCAGTGTTGCAGCACGTTATAGACCACGTCGGCCGACGTGAACGGCGTGCCGTCGTGCCAAGTGACGTTTTCGCGCAGTTTGATCGTGTAGCTGCGAAAGTCCGCGGCCGGCGTGACGGACAGGGCCAGCGCGGGCTGGAACTTCAGGTCGGCATCCAGTTTGAGCAGGCGTTCCAGGATCTTGGTGGAGGTCTGAAACGGGCTGGAGCCGCCGCCGCCCGGCACGAACAGGGCTTGCGGCTCCAGGCCGCCCCACGTGGCGACGAGCGTGCCGCCGCGGCGGGCGGGGCCCGCGTCGGAACCGGGGCGGTCGGTGGCGGCGAGCAGCGTGCGGGGCGCGACGCCCAGGCTGGCCGCAGCCAGGCCGCCGGCGGCGGAGCGGGTCAGGAAGGCGCGCCGTCCGGCGCGCGTGGCTTGTGTCATGACGGTATTCCTTGTCTTGAATGCGCGGCTCAGCCCTGGCTGAGCGTCGCGTAGGTGGCGCGGCCGATGGCCACCAGCGCGCCCTGGTCGTTGTAGAGGTCGACGTCGGCCACGCCCACGCTGCGGCCGTTGCGGCGCACGCGCGCCACCGCCGTCAGCGACGTATCGATGGCCGGGCGCAGATAGTCGACGCGGAAGTTGATGGTGGGTAGACCGCGTCCAAGCAACATGCCGACGGCAAAGTCGCCCACCGTGTCGATCACGGCCGCCAGCGGGCCGCCATGCCATTGGCCGCTCTGCGCGCCGCGTTCGAACTCCGGACGGAAGGGCGCCACCACGGTCAGTTCACCCTGTTCGTGGTCGACGTCGCGCACCGACAGGTCCAGCCACGCAATGAAGGGCGACCCGTCGAACTTGGCCTGGATGTCGGCGGCATTCAGCAGCGCGCTCATGACGCCACCAGCACTTTGCCGACGATCTTGCGATCTTCCAGCGAGGCCAGCGCGTCGGCGCCTTGTTCCAGCGGCCACACACGGTCCACTTCGACGCGCAGGCGGCCGTCGCGCACCAGCGCCAGCAGCTCGTGCAGGTCGTCGCGGTCCCAGCCGTTGGAGCCGCGGATCTGCAGCTCGAACGTCCAGATGTAGCGCAGGTCTTCCTTGGGATCGAAGCCCGCTGTCGCGCCGCAGGTCAAGAGGCGTCCGCCCAGGCGCAGGCAGCGCAGGGACTTGACCCACGTGTCGCCGCCCGTGAAGTTCACCACCACGTCGACGCCGCCCGGCTTGCCGCCGCGCCGGCGCGAGGGTTTGCCGAACCGTTCCTGCACGGCCTTCAGGAAGTCTTCCTCGGTGTACAGGATGATGTGGTCGGCGCCCAGGGCGCGCAGGGCCTCGCCTTTTTCAGGGGTGCCGGCGCAGGCGATGACCTCGGCGCCTGCCAGCTTGGCGAGCTGCACCGCGCACACGCCCACGCCGCCGCTGGCGCCCAGGATCAGCACCTTTTCGCCGGCCTGCACCTGGCCGATGCGATTCATCATGCGCAGCGCGGTGCCGTAGGCCACCGGCAGCGCGGCGGCCTGCTCGAAGCTGACTTGGTCGGGCAGGCGCAGGAGCTGGTGCGCGGGCACGCGGCACAGCTCGGCCAGTCCGCCGTGGATGGTCTCGCCGACCAGGCCGCCGTCCACGCGGTCGATCGGGTCGACCAGGACGCGGTCGCCGGCCTTCCAGTCGCGCACGTTTTCGCCGGTCTTCACGATCTCGCCGGCTACGTCCAGGCCGATGATGACGGGGAAGGGCAGCTTGATGCCGGGCATGCCGCGGCGGGTAAAGACGTCGTGATAGTTCAGGGACGAGGCCTTGACGCGGATCACCACGTCATCAGGACCCGCCACGGGATCGGGGAAGTTGGGTTCCAGGCGCAGCTTGTCGTTGCCGCCGTGCTCACGCAAAACAATCGCTTTCATGAATGCCAGATAGAGGAGGATTTAGAGGAAAGAAGTCACCAGCCCGCGACGCCGTCGATGGCCTGGCGCGTGATGTGCAGGCCATGCACCACGACGCTGCGCCGCCATACGCTGGATACGGGGACGAATGCGTCGACCAGGTCCGCGCGCAGTTGCGCATCGCGCGCGTCGTCTGGAGCCTGCGGTGCTTTGAAGCGCAGCCATTGATCCAGCCGCAGCGCGGACCGCATCTGCAGGCCGCGCGTGCCAAATTCGACGACCGCGCCGGCCAGCGGGCGATCGCCCAGCGCCTGCTGCACGCCGCGGAACACCAGCCCTTGATAATCGGGGCGCGCCAAGCCGTGCGGACGCTGGCCGCGCACGCGTTCAGCTCCCCACCAGCGTGCGGCCAGCGTTTGCTCCGCGCTGTCTTCGTCGTTGAAGCACAGGAAAAAGGGCTCGCCGTAATCGCCAATGCCGGTGTGCCAGTCGATGAACGCGACACGCTCGCTGGCCGCGAGGTGCTCGTCGACGATGCGGCGCAGTGTGCGGTTGGACCATTCCGGCCCCTGGCCGCCGAAGACCAGCCCGTCCGGATGCGTGTACTGGCCGCTGGCGGTCACGTTGAACAGCACATCCGCGCCGTGCGTGGTCTTGAACGTATCCAGCGCCCGCGCCGCGGCCTCGTGCGTGGACTCGGTCCACTGCGCCGGAATCAGATGCGGATGCAGCGTGGCGTAGTGCGGATTGGCGGGATAGGGGCGCGTGTGGTCGACGAAGTTGCGATTCAGGTCGACATTGTTTTCCGTGGTGCGGGTGTCGTGGGCATAGCCATATGGGTTCAGCGCGTGCACCAGGACGACGTTCACGTCATCGGGCAGGGGCCGCGCGCCGTCGGCGGCCAGCCATGCCCGCTGCACAGCGGAACCGGCCGCGCCTTCCAAACCGTGGGTGCCGCTGATCGCCAGGTGCGTGCGCGGCGCATCGCGGCGGCCCAGGATGGCCACGTCCACGCTCAAGGCATCGCCCTGCGGGTCCTTCAGCGTGGGATGTTCATAGCGGAACAACGCGGCCCCGCGTGCGGCCGCGTCGTCGACGAAGGCTTGGCGCGCGGACGAATAGTCGTTGGCAAAGCAGTCCCAGTAATCGGTCAGGGGCTGGCTCATCTCACACCTCCTGCACGAAGACCTGCAACGCGCCGCCCGCGTCGTCCGGCGACACCACCAGTTCGCCACGCGCATTCGTCCGGTACTTCACCTGGTTGGCATCGAACAGCGCGCGTGTCTGGTCCAGATCCCGAACGCCAATCACCGAGCCGGCAAACCATCCGCCTTGCGATGCGGCGGGCAGGTTCGTGGGCACTCGTACCTGCGGGTAGCGCTGCTCAAAGGCGGCGGGCGCAAGGAAGTCGATACGCAGGCTGCCGCGCCGCACCTGCAGGCCGTCGTCGGGCAGGTCGCTGGTGGCGATGGGGCCAAAGATGCGTTCGTAGCCTTCGCGCAGCGAACGGGGCTGGGGATGCACGACGATCAAGGCCTCGATGCGGCGCGCGCCGTTGGCATGGTCCTGCCATTCGGGGCGGTACACCAGATGGCGCGTCAGGTGACCGCACGTGAAGAAGTCGGGCACACCAAGCAGGCCTGCCGGAAACTGGGTGTTGTTCCAGGCAGCGTCTTCGCTGCCTTCGGGCAGATGCACGGGACGCCCGCCGCTGATGGGCGGTTCGGCGTCGATGCCCAGCGTCGCCAGTTCCGCGTGGACCGCGGTGCTGTCGGTGGTTTGCAAGGCGGTGGCTACCGGGCCTTCGTACGTGTCGTCAAACCCGCCGAAGCGCGCCTGCGCCTTGAGGTCTTCGGGGAAGGTCAGCAGCTCAAGGTAATTCGCGTCCAGGATGATCGTCTGATTACGCGTGCCGCGATGGTGCCTGCCCTGCGGGGCCAGGCTGAATCCCAGCTTGACGTAGCGGTCGGTCGCCGCCTGCAGGTCGTTGACCCGGATGATGTAGTGGTCCAGGCCCGTGACTGAAGGAAGGGACATCGGTATTCCTGTATGCGCTTAGAGAAAGACGCAGTCTGGCCGATGCGCCGTCACGCTAGAACGATTGAATTCTCATGTTGATATCTGATTTCTGATTCGCCGCGGCGGGGCTGCAGCGGCATATTCAAATCACTAATACGCATTCCGGGGGGATGGCCCCGCGCTGCGCCCTGATCTGGTTCTTTGTGCGGTGTATTGGGGAGACGGTGTCAGACACCCGGCCAACGGCCGCGGCAGCTTCAAGGCCATCTCACACGGGTGTCAGACACCTTGCCGCAGGTGTCTTACACCCGCCGCAGTGCCGCCGAGCTAGGTGGCTGACACCCGCCGACCTGCCGTGGCAAGTTGATGATGACCATCACAGAGTGTCAGACACCTTGCCGCAGGCGTCTTACACCCGCCAACCTGCCGTGGCAAGTTGATGATGACCGTCACAGGGTGTCAGACACCTTGCCGCAGGCGTCTTACACCCGCCGCAGTGCCGCCGAGCTAGGTGTCTGACACCCGCCAACCTGCCGTGGCAAGTTGATGATGACCGTCACAGGGTGTCAGACACCGGCCCCCGCCAACCGATCCCCCCAAACGAAAAAGCCGCCTTGCAAGAAGGCGGCTTGAAGAACTGCTCGGCGATGTTCCGGCGTTTCAGTGCAAGATCTGGCTCAGAAACAGCTTCGTCCGCTCGCTCTGCGGATGGTCAAAGAAATCATCCGGATTGTTTTCCTCGATGATCTCGCCGCGGTCCATGAAGATCACGCGGTTGGCGACCTTGCGGGCAAAGCCCATTTCGTGCGTCACGCAGATCATCGTCATGCCGCTTTCCTGCGCCAGCGTCACCATCACGTCCAGCACTTCCTTGACCATTTCCGGATCCAGCGCCGACGTGGGCTCGTCGAACAGCATGACCTTGGGGTTCATGCAAAGCGACCGCGCGATCGCCACGCGCTGCTGCTGCCCGCCGGACAACTGCCCGGGAAACTTGGCGGCCTGATCCGGAATGCGTACGCGCTCCAGGTATTTCATGGCCGTGGCTTCGGCCTGGGCGCGCGATTGCTTGAGCACCCACATCGGGCCCAGCGTCAGGTTCTCCAGCACCGTCAGGTGCGGGAACAGATTGAAGTGCTGGAACACCATGCCGACTTCCCGGCGGATGGTTTCGATGTGCTTCAAGTCGCTGGTCAGCTCGGTGCCGTCGACGATGATCTGGCCCTTCTGGTGTTCCTCCAGTCGGTTGATGCACCGGATCATCGTGGACTTGCCCGAGCCCGACGGGCCGCACACCACAATGCGCTCGCCCTGGGCCACGTTCAGATTGATGTTGCGCAGCACGTGGAACTGGCCGTACCACTTGTTCACGTCCTGCAGACGAATGATGGCATCGGACATGCCTGTTCTCCTTCGGGTTTACCGGGCGTGCCCGGTGGCCAGGCGCTGCTCGAGCGCGCGGCTGTATTTGGACATGGAATAGCAGAAGACGAAGTAGATGAGCGAGATGAAGAGATAGGCCTCCACCCCGAAACCTCGCCATGCCGCGTCGGACAGGGCCGCCTTGGCTGCCAGCGTCAGATCGAAGATGCCGATGATCACGACCAGCGACGTGTCCTTGAACAGGCTGATGAAGATGCCCACCAGCGGAGGGATCACGATCTTGAGCGCCTGCGGCAGGATGATCTTGCGAATCTGCTGCCAGTAGTTAAGGCCCAGCGAATCCGCGCCCTCGTACTGCCCCTTCGGGATGGCCTGCAGGCCGCCGCGCACGGTTTCCGCGATGTAGGCTGCGGCAAACATGATGATCGCGATCTGCGCGCGCAGCAGCTTGTCGATGGTGAATCCTTCGGGCAGGAAGAGCGGCAGCATGACCGACGACATGAACAGCAGGCTGATGAGCGGCACGCCGCGGATCAGCTCGATATACACGACGCACAGCGCCTTGATGGCCGGCATCTTCGAGCGGCGTCCCAACGCCAGCAGCACGCCGATCGGAAACGCGAAGGCAATGCCGAAGGTCGCCAGAATCAACGTCAGCGGCAGGCCGCCCCAACGGGCGTTTTCGACGTAGGTCAGGCCCAACACGCCGCCCCACATCAGCACGGACACGGCAGCCAGGCCCAGCGTCCAGATGAGCGCGAGTTTGCCGTTCCAGAAACGGCGCATGCCGCTGGCCACGATCACCGCGATCAGGATGCCGGTGGCGATCAGCGGACGCCATTGCTCGTCGAACGGATAGGTGCCAAAGAGGATGAGCCGATGCTTTTCAACGATGAACGCCCAGCAGGCGCCGCCCGCGGCGCGGCATTCCTGCGCGTTGGTGGCGTCGAAGCTCGCCTTGATGAAGGCCCATTCCACCAGCGCCGGCACGGCCATCAAGAGGCACCATGCCAGGAGCACGGTGATCAGGATATTGAGCGGCGAGGAGAACAGGCGGGATCGCATCCATGCCCAGGCGCCGCTTTGCGCGCCGGGCGGCGCGACGTCCGCGGCCAGGGTTTGCGTAGTGCTGCTCATCTCAACGCTCCACCAGCGCGATGCGCTTGTTGTACCAGTTCATGAATATCGATATCGACAGACTGACCGTGAGGTAGGCGCCCATGATGATCAGGATGCCCTCGATGGCCTGGCCCGTCTGGTTCAGGGTGGTGTTCACCACCGACACGATGTCCGGATAGCCAATGGCCACCGCCAGCGAGCTGTTCTTCAGCAGGTTCAGGTACTGGCTCGTCATCGGGGGAATGATGACGCGCAGCGCCTGCGGCAGAATCACCAGACGCAGCACCAGCCGGCGCGGCAGGCCCAGCGAACCGGCGGCTTCCCACTGGCCGTTGTTGACGGCCTGAATGCCCGAGCGCACGACTTCGGCGATGAAGGCCGAGGTGTAAACGGTCAGCCCCAGAAAGAGGGCGACGAACTCCGGCGAGAGCGTCAGGCCGCCAACGAAGTTGAAGCCCTTGAGCGCGGGCATGTCCAGCGTCAGCGATGCGCCGCTGGCGAGCCAGCCGATGACCGGAAATGCGACCAGCAGGCCGATGGCCGTGCGTCCCAGCTTGAACGGTTGCCCCGTCGCTTCCTGGCGTTTTGCGGCCCAATGCCCCACGGCGATGATCGCCACGATGGCCAGCCCCAGTCCGCCCAGCACCCAGTCCAGCGACGCGCCTTCCAGCCCCGGCACCTTGAGGCCGCGGTTGGAGATGAAGACGCCCGGAAGCGGATTGTGGGCCTGCCGGGGACCCGGCATGTTCTCGGTAATGAGCGCGTACCAGAAGAACAGCTGCAACAGCAGCGGCACGTTGCGCATCACCTCGACGTACACGGAGGTGATCTTGTTGACGAGCCAGTTCTTGGACAGACGCCCGATGCCGATGAAGACGCCCAGAATGGTGGCCGCGACCAGGGCCAGCAGGCCCACGCGCAGCGTGTTCAGGACGCCGACGAAGATGGCGCGGCCATAGGTGTCGGCGGGTGCGTAGGCGATGACGGATTCGCCGATGGCAAAACCCGCTTCGCGGTTGAGAAAGCCGAAACCCGTCGCGATGTTGCGCATCGACAGGTTGTGCAGCGTGTTGTGCACCAGGAACCAGACGGCGGCCCCGACGAGCGCCAGGGCCAGCGCCTGGTAGACCAGCGCCCGCGTGGCCGGATCATTCCAGGAGACCCGGCGCGGCGGCCGCTGCACCGGGTGTTGAGCGGTGTGCTGCGCCACGGTTCAGCCCGCCATCAGGGCGCTGACCGCGACAGTCAGGCGGTCCATGCCTTGCTCGATCACCTCGGTTGAGGTCGCGAACGAGAAGCGCACGTACGGCGACAGGCCATACGAACCGCCGTCGATTACGGCCACGCCCGCTTCGCGCAGGAAGAAGAGGCTCACGTCCAGGTCCGTCTTCAGTTCACCGTCGGGACCTTTCTTGCCGATCAGGCCCTGCACGTTGGCGTACACGTAGAACGCGCCGTCCGGCATGGCGCATGAAATGCCGGGGATGGCGTTCAGGCGGCTCACGATGAGGTCGCGGCGCTTCTTGAAGATCTCGACCATTTCCGTGACGCTGGACTGGTCGCCTTCCAGGGCTGCCTGAGCCGCCGCTTGCGAGATCGCGCTGGGGCACGAGGTGCTTTGCGACATCACGGTGCTCATGGCCTTGATCAGGTCGGCGGGGCCTGCGCCGTAGCCGACGCGCCAGCCGGTCATCGCGTAGGACTTGGACATGCCGTTGACGATGAGCGTGCGCTCAACCAGCTTGGGCTCGACCTGCACGGGCGAGGCGTGGGCCTGGCCGCTGTAGGTGAACGGCGCGTAGATCTCGTCGCTCAGGATCCACACGTTGGGATGGCGCACCAGCACGTCGGTCAGCGCGCGCAGCTCGGTGGCACTGTAGACCGCGCCGCTGGGGTTGCTCGGCGAATTCAGGATCAGCCAGCGCGTGCGCGGCGTGATCGCGGCTTCCAGCGTGGCGGCGTCAAGCTTGAAACCCTGCGACTCGGGGCCGGTGACGACGACCGGCTTGCCTTCGCCCAGCAGCACCATGTCCGGATAGGAAACCCAGTACGGCGCGCAGACGATCACTTCGTCACCCGGCTCCAGGCTGGCGGTCAGTGCGGCGGCGATGATCTGCTTGGCGCCCGCGCCCACGGTGATCTGGTCCATGCCGTAGCGCACGCCCACGGTCTGCTCCAGGCTGTTGGCGATCGCTTTGCGCAGGCCCACGGTGCCGTTCGGGCTGGTGTAGCGGATGTCGCCGCCCGCGATGGCGTCCTGGCCGGCGCGCGCAATGTGCGCGGGCGTGGGCATGTCGGGCTCGCCGAGCGTGAAGTCGGCGATCTCGCGGCCCTGGCGGCGGAGTTCGTCCACGACGATCTTGGCGGCCATGCTGGGCGAGGGTTTGATCTGTTTGAGTCGGGCGTTGACGATGCTGTTCATGGTGTTGCTGCGTAAAGAGTGTTCTGGCGCGGGCAGGGCCCGCAGGCCGGGGAAATGAAGGGCGG
>NZ_JCBANC010000073.1:0-28238 GCF_059760815.1 Achromobacter sp. 1012554356
GGGCTGGGCTTCATGGCGCAAAGTGTCGTCCGTAGTCCCGCCGCGCAGGGATCGGGGTTTACCCGCCCGCCGGTCGCATTCCTGTCGTGATTACGCTTTCCCGCGCGCGCTCCGCCAATATCCCGCACCCAAGGTGGTATAGTCTCGCCCGCTGCCGGCCCCTTGCGGGACGCGCATCGCCCGAGTGGTGAAATTGGTAGACACAAGGGACTTGAACAAATTTGAGCCCTCTGGAGGAAACTCCAAAGGTGAAGCCCGTCAAACTCGGCGAAGGCCCTGGACCCGTTCCGCGCTAACGCCGAGCCAAGCCCCGATGCATATCGGGGAAGGTGTAGAGAGCAGACGGCGGGCACCTAAGGCCGAGAAGGCTATGGTGAAGGCGTGCTCCAGACCACGAACAGCAAGCCTGTGCTGGCGGCGAAAGCCGAAGTGGTAAGAAAATCCCTCGGCCTCGCGGCCGTACCGGTTCGATTCCGGTCTCGGGCACCACCCCTCGCATTCCCCTCCCGCTGGACAAATCCCACGCCAACACGGCAAGCTTGGATACCCCAGAGGCGCCACCCCGCGCCTCCCGTCATGCCGGGAGCCGTGCATGTGTTCGCACTATCAGACGCTCAAAGACGCTGAACTGCTGCTGCAGAAATTTGGCGTGCGCGCCAAACCCGCCGCGATTGGCAAATACGATATGTGGCCCCGCTATGAAGGGCTGTTCGTGCGGCGTCCGCCCGAACATGACGCCGGCGACGACGCCGTTCCTGAGCGTGAGGCCACCGCGGGCCGCTGGGGTCTGATCAGCGCCGTGACGCGCTCGGGTGGCCTGGAACGCGCCAGCAAGCTTTCCACCTTCAACGCCCGCGCGGAGACGGCCGCGGGCTCGTACACCTTCGGCAACGCCTGGCGGCGCGCGCAGCATTGCATCATTCCCGCCGACGCGATCTTCGAGCCCGACTGGACGTCCGGCAAGGCCGTGGCCACCCGATTCACCCGTGCCGATGGCAAGCCGCTAGGCATTGCGGGCCTGTGGGACCGGTATCGCGATGCGGCGGGGCAATGGCAGGAGAGCTACACCATGCTCACCATCAACGCCGACAACGATCCCCTGTTCAGCCGCTATCACCAGCCCAACACGGAAAAGCGCATGGTGGTCGTCCTGCCCGAAGGCGCCTACGGCGACTGGCTGACCGCCTCTGCAGCCCACAGCCGCGAAATGCTGGTTCCGTTTCCGGCGGACATGCTGACGGCCACGCCCATGGCGTGAATTTGCCGCGGCGCCTCGCCCGGCAGAACACGGAAAAAACCACTATTCTTCTGCCTCGCCTCTTATTTCCCCGCCCGCCCGGCGGCCATCGGCGCACGGCTGGTGCGCGCGTCCCGGGACGGCGATTGAACCGATCTTGACCTCCCTTCCCGCTTCTCCCCCGTTCATCGTTCTGGACGCGTGCGTCCTCATGTCCGGCATCCTGCGCCGGCTGTTGCTGCGCCTGGCCGACGCCGGCGTGTTCCAGCCCGTGTGGACCGAGCGCATCGGCGAGGAATGGCGCCGCAACGCCTGCCGCATCTGGGACATACCGCCGGAGGTGATGGCCGAATTCTGGGCGGACATGAACGCGCGGTTTCCGGCAGCCATGGAATCGGACACGCAGATCTATGAGGCGTCGCTGCGCTATAGCGATCCCAAGGATTTTCACGTGATCGCGGCTGGGCTCGCGCGGCGTGCGCGCTGCGGGCTGCCTCGGACGCCAATCGTGCAGGTGCTGACGTGGAATCTGAAGGATTTCAACCGCTCCGAGCTGCGCCGGCAGGGCCTGGACGTCTACAACCCCGACCGGATGCTGGTGCAGTGGTGGCAGGCGGGGTCTGAAAACATGCAGGCCGCCATTGCCCAGATTCCCGCCGACTACGTCGCGCTCGGCCGCGAGCCGGAGCCCTTGGCGGCGACCCTGCATCGGGAACGCCTGTACGGCCTGAAGAATCTGGTGGCCCGGCAATAAAAAGGGGCCTGGCCGGCTTGCGCCGAACCAGACCCGGAGCCAACCGTTACCAAACCGTCAATCGACCTCGACGAAAGCCTCTTCGCGCTTCTTACGCAGCGCGGGCAATGCCACCAGCACCAGCAGGATCGCGGCAAGCGCGAGCAGCGTGGCCGACAACGGGCGCGTGACGAAGGTGGAGAACTCTCCGCGCGACAGCAAAAGCGCCCGGCGGAAGTTCTCTTCCATCATGGGTCCCAGCACCAGGCCAAGCAGCAGCGGCGCGCCTTCACAACCCAGCTTGCTCCACACGTAGCCGATGATGCCGAAGATGGCGAACATGAATATGTCGAAGGCGTTGTAGTTCAGTGAATACACCCCGATCGTGCAGAAGACCAGGATCGCGGGGAACAGCATGCGGTAAGGCACGCGCAGCAGCTTCACCCAGATGCCGATCAGCGGCAGGTTCAGCACCACCAGCATCAGGTTGCCGATCCACATCGAAGCGATCAGGCCCCAGAACAGTTCGGGGTGACTGGACATGACCTGCGGCCCCGGCTGGATGTTGTGGATGGTCATCGCACCCACCATCAGCGCCATCACCGCGTTGCCCGGGATGCCCAGGGTCAGCAACGGAATGAAAGAGGTCTGCGCGCCCGCGTTGTTGGCGGATTCGGGACCGGCCAGCCCGGCGGGATGGCCCTTGCCGAAGCGCTGCGGCTCTTTCGAGAGCTTCTTTTCCAGCGTGTAGGACGCAAAGGCTGACAGGACGGAACCGCCGCCCGGCAGGATGCCCAGCGCCGAACCCAGCGCCGTGCCGCGCACGATGGCGGGCGCGGCCTCGCGGAATTCCTGGCGGCTGGGATACAGCGAACCCACCTTGTCGGTGATCTCGACCCGGTTCTCCTTGAGTTCCAGGTTGCTCATGATTTCCGACAGCCCGAAGACGCCCATGGCCACGATGGCGAAGTCGATGCCGTCCTGCAGTTCGGGGATGCTGAAGTCGTAGCGCGCAACGCCCGAGTTCACGTCCGTGCCCACCATGCCCAGCAGCAGCCCCAGCAGGATCATGCAGATCGCCTTGGGCAGCGAGCCGGACGCCAGCACCACGGCGCCGATCAGGCCCAGCGCCATCAGCGAGAAGTATTCGGCCGGGCCGAATGCGAACGCCACTTCGGCCAGCGGCGGCGCAAAGGCGGCGATCAGCACGGTGGCGACGCTGCCCGCGAAGAACGAGCCGATGGCGGCCAGCGACAGCGCGGCGCCCGCCCGTCCGTTACGCGCCATCTGGTGCCCGTCCAGCACGGTCACCACCGCCGAGGTCTCGCCCGGCAGGTTCACCAGGATGGCGGTCGTCGACCCGCCGTACTGCGTGCCGTAGTAGATGCCGGCCAGCATGATGAGGCCGGCCGTGGGCGGCAGCACGTAGGTGATGGGCAGCAGCATGGCGATGGTCGGCACGGGACCCAATCCCGGCAGCACCCCGACCAGCGTGCCCAGCAGGCAGCCGATGAATGCGTAAGTCAGGTTTTCGGGGGTGAAGGCCACCGAAAAACCCAGCATCAGGTTTTGAAGCAATTCCATGTCCAGTCCCTCAGTTGGTCAGCACGCTGGGCCACAGCGGAAAGATCAAGCCCAACCCGCGGATGAACGCGAGGTAAGAGAACGCCACGAGAAAGAGGCCGTTGGCGACGGCGACCTTCCAGTTGAATTCGTGGCTGGCGACGCTGCTGATCAGGACGAGCAGGAATACCGAGAGGTACAGGCCGAGATAGCGCAGGGAAAAGCCGTACAGGAACACGGACCCGACGACGAGAAAAAGGATGCGGAAGTCATAGCGGCCGATGGTCGTGGTCTCGGCGCGGGGGGACAAGGCGCTCATCAGCACCGTCGCGCCCATCAGCGCCAGCACGATGCCGAGCCAGAACGGAAAGTAGCCAGGGCCCATGCGCGCCGCGGTTCCCATGGAATACGTGGTCGCCTGCAGGGCGAAGCCTCCTCCCACCACGATGAACATCACGCCAGACCAGAAATCCTGTCTGTTTCTTATCAATCTGCTTTCTCCCTAATTCGTCGCGCCAGGAAAATCAGGATTTCAGGCGCGAGCATTTCTCTTTCCACGCAGCCGCTTCAACCACGGCAACGACATGAACGCGGGATATTAAATCGTAGAACGACATATCTCATATCGGTAGGAACCATGACTTTCTTCGGGATATCCCGCGACCATGCAATGGACACATTTCGTCCAAATCAAAGGCGGAAGCGCCGCTGAAATCGCAGAAATTCTCTTGAAAAACTGTTTTTTCGCGGAAGTTGGCGCTGGCGGGAAAAGTTCCACGTCGGATCACACAGTGGCCGTCGGGAAATATGCAGATGCATTTTTTTGAAAGGGACGGTTCCGAATCGTCCATCGGCCGGGTCTCAGGACAGCAGACGCAGAGCCTTGAAGGGGCAACCTTAATCCGACCACGCAAGAAAAATCGCTCTGGCCGAAAACTCGACCGGAGCGACAGATTCACGACAGCAGATTGAAAGCTTCGATGGCGGCCGCAGGCTGCCGGGCAGGTCAGTGGTCGTGGTTACTGGCGGCAAACCCGGCCGCGTTCAGAATGTCGATCACTTCCTGGATGTGCTCGGGGCCACGCGTCTGCAGCACGAAATCCACCTCCACATTGCGCACCGGCAGAGACGTGAACGCCCGCTGGTGATGCACTTCGGTGATGTTGGCCTGCGCGTCGGCGATCAGTTTGGTGGCGTGGGCCAGGGCCCCGGGCAGATCGCGCAGATCGACGCGGATGCGCGCCAGGCGCCCGGCGCGCACCATGCCGCGCTCGATCAGTTCGCCCAGCATCAGCGGATCGATATTGCCGCCCGTCAGCACCAGTCCGATGCGCTTGCCCTTGTAGCGGTCACTACCCTCTTCTTGCGCGCGCAGCAAGGCGGCCAGGCCCGCGGCGCCGGCGCCTTCCACGACGGTCTTTTCGATTTCCAGCAACACGACGATGGCGTGTTCGATGTCCGCCTCGCTGACGAGCTCTACGCGGTCGACCAGCCTGCGCACGACGGGCAGCGTCAGGTCGCCGGGCGATTTGACGGCGATGCCCTCGGCGATGGTGTATTGCCCCGGCGGCATGGTGACGCCCTTGACGGCCGCGTACATGGCCGGAAAGCGCTCGGTCTGCACGCCTACGATCTCGATGGCGGGATTCACGGCCTTGGCGGCCGTGGAGATGCCGGAGATCAGCCCGCCGCCGCCGATGGCGATGACCAGGGTGTCGAGCTCGGGCTGGTCTTCCAGCATTTCCAGCGCGACGGTGCCCTGCCCGGCCATGACGGCTTCGTCGTCATAGGGGTGAATCATGATGAGTCCGCGTTCGCGGGCCAGTTCGTAGCCTCGCGCCTTGGCGTCATCGAAGGTGTCGCCCGCCAGCACGACCTCGGCGCCGAAACGCCGCGTGTTGGCGACCTTCACCGTCGGCGTGAAGCGCGGCATGACGATCACCGCTGGCACGCCCATGCGCTGCGCGTGGTAGGCCACGCCCTGCGCGTGGTTGCCCGCCGATACCGCGATAACTCCCTTGGCGCGCTCCTCGTCCGACAGCGTGAGCATGCGGTTCAGCGCACCGCGCTCCTTGAAGGACGCCGTGAACTGTAGGTTCTCGAATTTCAGCCAGATCTCGGCGCCGAAGATATCGGACAGGGTGCGGGACAGGGTGAACGGGGTCTTCAGGACCTGCCCGCGCAGGTTTTCGCGGGCGGCCTGGATGGATGCGATGTCGATCACGATGGAAATCCGGTTAACGCACAGGCAGGAAGTTGAACAGCAAAAGGCCCTGGGCGTAGTTGATGCCGATGCGCCGGGAGTTCTCGCCGAGCAGGTTGGCGATCAGGTCCAGCCGGCCGATGATGGCGCCGAACTCGCGCTCGAAGCTGAGATTGGTGGCGGTCGGGGAAATTTCATTGGCCAGCAGCAGCAATTCGCCCTGGTTGTTGCGGCGCGTGGCCAGCAGCCAGGCCGCGGCCTCGACGTTCCGTGCGGCATTGTAGACCCGCTGGCCGTCCAGGGCGTCAGTCGCATACAGGCGCGTCTTGCCGTTGTGCGCGGCGATGATGGTGTCCGCCAGGCCGTAGATGAAGGCGCCAACCCGGTCGCCCGGATAGTTGGGATCCAGGGCGACCGCCAGGATCTGGATGTCGCGCAGTCCGCTCAGGTCACCGGGCGGTACACGGACTTCAATAGAGTGCTTGACGCGGTTGACCGCCGTGGCCAGGTCCGGCACACCGGTCTTGCGCCATTCCCGCGGATTGCGGCGGTACAGCTTGTCCAGCAGCGAATACAGGCTGGTCAGGTTGTCGCGTACCTCGAGCGTGACGGTGCGGTTGAAGTCCGTTTGCGCGAACTGGTCCGCCGTCATGTCCTCGCCCTTGGGGCCGCGCTGGCCCGGCCCGGGGGGCGACATGCAGCCCGTCAACAACGCAGCCAACAGCGCTGCGGTGACTGCGGTTATCGGCCACGCCGTCATGCCTTGCTCATCCGTATGCCCCCTTCGACCAAGCGTGAAGCGCGCCGCTGCACCCGGCGGCGCGTCTCTCGCGCAAGACTTTACAGGAAGGCGGGCGAACTGGGGAGCAGCGGACCGTCCCACATCCTTGCTGCGGCAAAAGGCAAAAAAATACGGCGCCTTGCGGCGCCGTATTTCAATCAGAAGGCTGCAGGCTTATTCAGCTTGCGGTTCCGACTGGGGAGCAGCTTCGGGAGCGGCAGCGGCTTGCTGCTGCTCGATGCCGCCGATCGCCTTGATGGACAGGCGCAGACGGCCCTTGTCGTCGGCCTCGATGACCTTGACGCGGACTTGCTGGCCGACCTTCAGCACATCGTTGATGTTCGCGATGCGGTAGTTGGCGATTTCGGAGATGTGCAGCAGACCGTCGCGGCCAGGCAGCACTTGCACGATGGCGCCGAAGTCCAGCAGACGCAGGACCGAGCCTTCGTAGATCTGGCCCACTTCGACATCGGCGGTCAGTTCGACGATGCGGCGCTGGGCTTCCTTGGCCTGCGCTTCATCGACGCTGGCGATCACGATCGTGCCGTCGTCGGAGATGTCGATCTGCGTGCCGGTTTCTTCGGTCAGCGCGCGGATGGTGGCGCCGCCCTTGCCGATCACGTCGCGGATCTTCTCGGGGTTGATCTTGATGGTCAGCATGCGCGGCGCGAACGCCGACAGCTCACCGCGCGAACCGTCCAGGGCGTCCTTCATCTTGCCGAGGATGTGCAGACGGCCTTCGCGGGCCTGGTCCAGCGCAACCTGCATGATTTCCTTGGTGATGCCCTGGATCTTGATGTCCATCTGCAGTGCGGTGACGCCGTTTTCGGTGCCCGCAACCTTGAAGTCCATGTCGCCCAGGTGATCTTCGTCGCCCAGGATGTCCGTCAGCACGGCGAACTTGCCGCCGTCCAGGATCAGACCCATGGCCACGCCGGCCACGTGATCCTTGACCGGCACGCCGGCGTCCATCATGGCGAGCGAACCGCCGCAGACCGAGGCCATCGACGAGGAGCCGTTGGATTCGGTGATTTCCGACACGAGGCGAATCGTGTACTGGAAGTCTTCGGGCGCCGGCAGCAGCGGCACCAGCGAACGCTTGGCCAGACGGCCGTGGCCGATTTCGCGGCGCTTCGGCACGCCGATGCGGCCGGTTTCGCCGGTGGCGAACGGAGGCATGTTGTAGTGCATCATGAAGCGGTCACGGTATTCACCCATGAGCGCGTCGATGATCTGTTCGTCTTGCTTGGTGCCCAGCGTGGCCACGACCAGCGCCTGGGTTTCACCACGGGTGAACAGGGCGCTGCCGTGCGCGCGGGGCAGCACGCCCAGACGCACGCTGATCGGACGGACGGTGCGGGTGTCGCGGCCGTCGATGCGCGGTTCGCCGTTCAGGATCTGGCCGCGGACGATGGCCGATTCCAGCGAGAACATGATGTTGTCGACGGTGACGGCGTCCGGCAGCGGCTCGCCCTTTTCGGCGGCGGCAGCGGCCAGCTTGGCCGACACGTCAGCCGACACTTCACGCAGCTTGGTCGTGCGGGCCTGCTTTTCACGGATCTGGTAGGCGGCGTTCAGGCCGTCCTGGGCAGCGGCGGTGACCGCGGCGATCAGGGCCTCGTCCTTGGCGGGAGCCTGCCAGTCCCAATCGGGCTTGCCGGCGTCCTTCACGAGTTCGTGAATGGCGTTGATGACGGTCTGCATTTGCTGGTGGCCGTAGACCACGCCGCCCAGCATGACTTCCTCGGACAGCTGGTCAGCTTCCGATTCGACCATCAGCACGGCGTTTTCCGTACCGGCGACAACCAGGTTCAGCTTGGACGACTTCAGGTCCGATGCGGTCGGGTTGATGGTGTATTGACCATCGATGTAGCCCACGCGCGCGGCGCCGATCGGGCCGTTGAACGGGATGCCCGAGATGGCCAGCGCGGCGGAGGCGCCGATCATGGCGGCGATGTCGGGATCGATTTCAGGATTGACCGACAGCGTGTGCAGAACCACCTGGACTTCGTTGTAGAAGTCTTCGGGGAACAGCGGACGCAGGGGACGGTCGATCAGGCGCGAGGTCAGCGTTTCCTTTTCGGACGGCTTGCCTTCGCGCTTGAAGAACCCACCCGGAATACGGCCGGCGGCGTAGGTCTTTTCGATGTAGTCGACGGTCAGCGGGAAGAACGTCTGACCCGGCTTGGCCTTCTTGGAAGCCACGACAGTGGCCAGGACGACGGTGTCCTCGATCGACACCACAACGGCGCCGGAGGCCTGGCGAGCGATTTCGCCAGTTTCCAGGACGACCGTGTGCTGGCCGTACTGGAACGATTTAGTCACTTTGTTGAACATGACGATTATTCCTTACAAATGAAAAACCGTGGCCGCTGCGACATGCGTCGCACCGACCACGGTTGCGTCATGGGGAGCCAGCCCCGTCGATCACTTGCGCAGACCGAGTTTTTCGATCAGTGCGCGGTACGAATCGGGATTGCGGCCCTTGAGATAGTCGAGCAGCTTGCGACGACGGCTGACCATACGCAGCAGACCGCGGCGCGAGTGATGATCCTTCATGTGTTCTTTGAAGTGACCGGTCAACTCGTTGATACGGGCGGTGAGCAGAGCCACCTGAACTTCGGGGGAGCCGGTATCGCCCTGAGCGCGTTGGAATTGCGCAACGATATCGGATTTCTTGATGTCAGCTACAGACATTGATGACCTCTTCGGACATGCGACAGGGCCGAGGCGCCCTGACGTGGTTTGGAAAAAATTTGCGCGAGCCAGGCTTGAATTCGCTTTCTCACTGCTGCCATTGGCGGGATCGGGCAGGACCGGCACATAAGGCATATCGCCATGTTGCGGGTACTGCGACAAGCCGCCAGCGGCTGGCGCAAAGTATCTTGCAGAATCAATACATTTGATAAAGCTCGGCGATTATAGCTGATTCGCTAGAATTACCCCAGCAACGAGACTGGACCCGGCCCATGGCCGGCCAAGGCGGCAACGCCCACCCGAAGGAGCAAGGACATGATCCGCCATTACAGAACGGTCCGCGTGGCCGTAGCATCGATCGCGCTGGCCGGGCTGGCCGCCTGCGCCAACATGGCCGAGGTGCCGCCCGGCTCTCCGCTTTCGCAGGTCCAGGCCCAGTTCGGCAACCCCAATTTCGAGTGCCCGCTGGCCGACGGCGGCCGGCGCGTGATCTGGACGCAGCAGCCCATGGGCCAGTACGCCTGGGGCGCCAACGTCAGTCCCGACGGACGGATCGACCGCGTGCTGCCGCTGCTGACCGACGCGCACTTCAAGGTGCTGGAGACGGGAGATTGGGGGCCGGATCGCGTGCGCTGCGAATTCGGACCGCCCGCCCGCATCGATCAGGCCGGCCTGGGCGAAAAGCGCGAAGTCGTCTGGTCGTACCGCTACCGGGAAAACAGCGTGTGGAATTCGCTGATGTACGTCTACATGAGCCGCGACGGCAGCAAGGTGACCCACTTCCACCCCGGGCCGGACCCCATGTACGACGACGACCGGTTCAACTGGTGGTAGCACCGCCAGAACAAAAAACCCGCCAATCTTGCGATGGCGGGTTTTTTCTTGGCGGTGCCTGGACGTCAGGACGAATGACCCCGGCGCTCCTGCTGCAGACGGCGCACCTTGTTCCAGCGCCACAGCCAGGTGACCCAGCCCGACAGCCCGTAAAGCACGAACAGCCCGAACAGCACGACGGGAGGATCGCTGGATACGAACACGAACACCGCGACCACGAGCAGGATGCCCCAGAACGGCACGCTGCGGCCCAGGGCGAAGCTCTTGCCGCTGAAGAACGGCGCGTTCGACACCATGGTGATGCCGGCGTACATGGTCAGCGTGAACGCCACCCAGGCCATCAGGCTGTCATGGATGGGCAGCTTGTTGTCCACGGCCAGCCAGACAAACCCCGCCACCAGCGCGGCCGCGGCCGGACTGGGCAGGCCCTGGAAGAAACGTTTGTCCACGACGGCGATGTTGGTGTTGAAGCGCGCCAGACGCAGCGCCGCGCCCGAGACGTAAACAAAAGCCGCCAGCCAGCCCCAGCGACCCAGGTCGTTCAGAATCCATTCGTACATGACCAGCGCCGGCGCCACGCCGAACGACGTCATGTCGGACAGCGAGTCGTATTGCTCGCCGAATGCGGACTGCGTGTTGGTCAGCCGGGCCACCCGGCCGTCCATGCCGTCCAGCACCATGGCGACAAAAATGGCGATGGCGGCGACTTCGAAGCGGTCGTTCATGGCCTGCACAACGGCGTAGAACCCGGCAAACAAAGCAGCGGTGGTGAACGCGTTGGGGAGCAGGTAAATGCTCCGGTGGCGGTTCTCGGAATCGCGCATGGAAAAATTGGGCATGGTCTCAATAACTTACGTCGGACTTTGAAAGGTTAACCTATCTGGCCCTGCTTGCGGGTCATAGCAAGGATCGTGCCCGGCCCCAATTGGCGCCAAAGGGCCCAAATGGCCGCAAAAAGGCCAAAAATAAGAAAAAAGCGGCATGCCCTTGAAAGGCATGCCGCTTCGATCCTGACCGGCGGGGCCACGCCCCGCCTGCCCAGGGGATCAGTTCTTGGACTTGTCCACCAGCTTGTTGGCAGCGATCCAGGGCATCATGGCGCGCAGCTTGCCGCCCACTTGCTCGATCTGCGATTCCGCATTGATGCGGCGGCGCGAGGTCAGCGTCGGGGCGCCGGCGGCGTTTTCCAGGATGAACTTCTTGGCGTATTCGCCGGTCTGGATGTCCGTCAGGCACTGGCGCATGGCCTTGCGGGTTTCGTCCGTGACGATCTTCGGACCCGTTTCGTACTCGCCGAATTCGGCGTTGTTCGAAATCGAGTAGTTCATGTTGGCGATGCCGCCTTCGTAGATCAGGTCGACGATCAGCTTCAGCTCGTGCAGGCACTCGAAGTAAGCCATTTCGGGCGCGTAGCCCGCTTCCACCAGCGTGTCGAAACCGGCCTTGATCAGTTCGACGGTACCGCCGCACAGCACGGCCTGTTCGCCGAACAGGTCGGTTTCGGTTTCTTCGCGGAAGTTGGTTTCGATGATGCCGGCACGGCCGCCGCCGTTGGCGCTGGCGTACGACAGGGCCACGTCACGCGCGGCGCCCGACTTGTCCTGGTACACGGCCACCAGGTGGGGCACGCCGCCGCCCTGCTTGTACGTGTTGCGCACCGTGTGGCCGGGGGCCTTCGGGGCGATCATGATGACGTCGATGTCTTCGCGCGGCACGACTTGGCCGTAGTGCACGTTGAAGCCGTGGGCAAACGCCAGGGCGGCGCCCGCCTTGATGTTGCCGTGGACTTCGTTGTTGTAGACCGAGGCGATGTTCTCGTCGGGCAGCAGCATCATGACGATGTCGGCCGACTTGACGGCTTCCGCGACTTCCTTGACTTCCAGGCCGGCGTTGGCGGCCTTGTTCCACGAAGCGCCGCCCTTGCGCAGGCCGACGATGACCTTCACGCCCGACTCATGCAGGTTCAGCGCGTGCGCGTGACCTTGCGAACCGTAGCCGATGATGGCAACGGTCTTGCCTTTGATGAGGGACAGATCGCAGTCTTTGTCGTAGAAAACTTTCATGTTGTGCTCCAGATTCCAGTATTTGGATATTCGTTTGATTCAGATGTAGGGTGAGGCAGGCCTGGAAGGCCGGTCAAATCTTCAAAATCCGTTCACCGCGTCCGATGCCGGACACGCCGGTGCGTACGGTTTCAAGGATGGCACTGCGGTCCAGGGCCTCGAGGAAGGCCTGTACTTTTTCCTGCACCCCGGTCAATTCGATGGTGTAGGACTTGTCGGTGACGTCAATGATGCGGCCGCGGAAGATATCCGCCATGCGCTTCATTTCCTCGCGTTCCTTGCCAACGGCGCGCACCTTCACGAGCATCAGCTCGCGCTCGATGTGGGCGCCTTCGGTCAGGTCCACCACCTTTACGACATCGACCAGGCGGTTCAAATGCTTGGTGATCTGTTCGATGACTTCGTCCGAACCGGTCGTGACGATGGTCATGCGCGACAGCGTGGAATCCTCGGTGGGCGCCACGGTCAGGGTTTCGATGTTGTAGCCCCGCGCCGAAAACAGGCCCACCACGCGAGACAGCGCGCCGGGTTCGTTTTCGAGGAGGACGGAAATCACGTGCTTCATTGCGGGGCCTCCTTACAGGTCTTCAGAGCCGAGCAGCATTTCAGTCAGCCCGCGGCCGGCCTTGACCATCGGCCACACGTTTTCGGTGCGGTCGGTGATGAAGTCCAGGAAGACCAGGCGCTCCTTGTGCTTGCCAAACGCTTCGCGCAGCGCCGGTTCGACGTCGGCCGGGCGTTCGATGCGCAGGCCCACGTGGCCATAGGCTTCGGCGACCTTGACGAAATCGGGCAGCGAATCCATGTACGACTCGGAATAGCGCGAGCCGTAGTCGATCTGCTGCCATTGGCGCACCATGCCGAGGAACCGGTTGTTCAGGCAGACGATCTTGGGCGTCAGGCGATACTGGTGGCAGGTCGACAGTTCCTGGATGTTCATCTGGATCGAGGCCTCGCCGGTGATCACGGCGATGTCCTTGCCCGGATTGGCCATCTGCACGCCCATGGCGTACGGCAGGCCCACACCCATGGTGCCCAGGCCGCCGGAGTTGATCCAGCGGCGCGGCTTGTCGAACTTGTAATACTGGGCGGCCCACATCTGGTGCTGGCCGACGTCCGAGGTGACGAAGGCGTCGCCGCCGGTCACTTCCCAGAGCTTTTCCACCACGTACTGCGGCTTGATGACTTCGTCCGAGTTGGCGAACTTCAGGCATTCCTTGCCGCGCCACGTCTCGACCTGGTCCCACCATTTGGCGAGCGAGGCCGGCTTGTGCTCGCCGGCGGCGATCTCGAACTGCGCGCTGAGATCGGCCAGGACGTCCTTGACGTTGCCCACGATCGGGACATCCACGCGCACGCGCTTGGAGATCGACGAGGGATCGATGTCGATGTGAATGATCTTGCGGGCGTTCTGGGCGAAATGCTTGGGATTGCCGATCACGCGGTCATCGAAACGGGCGCCGATGGCAAGCAGCACATCACAGTGCTGCATGGCCATGTTGGCCTCGTACGTGCCGTGCATGCCGGGCATGCCCACGAATTGGCCGCTGCTGGCCGGATAGCCGCCCAGACCCATCAGGGTGCTGGTGCAGGGCGCGCCCAGTTGCGTCACGAGCTTGTTGAGCTCGGGCGCGGCGTTCGACAGGATGACGCCGCCGCCGGTGTAGATCATGGGGCGCTCGGCCGCCAGCAGCATCTGCACGGCTTTCTTGATTTGTCCCTGATGGCCCTTGTTGACGGGCGCGTAGGAACGCATCGAGATCTCGCCCTTGGGCGGCACGTACTTGCACTGCGCGACGGTGATGTCCTTGGGGATATCCACCAGCACGGGGCCGGGACGGCCCGTGCGCGCAATGTAGAACGCGCGGCGCATGGTTTCGGCCAGGTCCTTCACGTCGCGCACGAGGAAGTTGTGCTTGACGCAGGGACGCGTGATGCCGACGGTGTCGCACTCCTGGAAGGCGTCCTCGCCAATGGCCGCAGTGGGCACCTGCCCGCTGATGATGACCATCGGTATGGAGTCCATGTAGGCGGTGGCAATGCCGGTGACGGCATTGGTCACGCCCGGACCGCTGGTCACGATGCAGACGCCGACCTTTTGCGACGAGCGCGAATAGGCATCGGCCGCGTGCACGGCAGCTTGCTCGTGACGAACCAGGATATGCTGGAATTTGTCTTGCTTGAAGATTGCGTCGTAGATGTAGAGCACCGCGCCGCCAGGGTAGCCGAAAACGTGTTCCACGCCTTCTTCGGCCAGGCAGCGCACGACGATATCGGCGCCATTCATTTCCATGTTGTAGTTCCTTTCAAAACCGGCCCTGCAACCCTGACTGCTGCGCGCCCGGATACGGCGGCAACTGAACCCATACCGGCTACGACAACATGATCCGGCGCTTAGCGGCTCACGGAGCCACGCCACCCGGACACCTTGCCGACCCGGCACACGCTCGACAGAACGCAGTGCAAACGCCCCTGGGGGACGCTGGAGGTCGAAATGGAAGCCTTGGCAACACACGCTTGTGGCGCGGCCAACGGCAGGTGAGACTTGCTGCACAACGGCTGGGATGTGACCCTGGCCGTTCGCATCAACGCTCCGGTATCGGATAGGCAGACCGAAGCAAGTGGAGCAATTTACCGCGTTGCGTCAACGGTGGCAAATCGGCTTTTGCCGACCGTTGCTTGGAGGGTTCGGTAACTATCCGGCCCCAAAACCCGCGATGGCCTCTCTATACTTGTTGCGTCGTCCAGAACCGAGCCGCCGCCCATGGATTTACGCATTGCCAGCATTCGCCGCTTCCTCTACAGCCACTACTTCTTCGGAGGGGTGCGCCAGGGGGTCGGCATGCTGTTGCCCGTGCTGGTGCTGGGCGGCATCTTCGGCAATTACACGACTGGACTGGTGGCGACCTTCGGCGCTCAATGCCTGGCGATCATCGACCAGCCGGGCGGCCCGCAGCGGCACCGCACCAACGAAATGCTGGGCGGGGCGGCGCTGGGCACGATCACCGTCATCATCACGGGGCTGGCGTCCTCGCATCCGGTGCTGATCTGGCTGGCGGTCATTGCGCAGTGCTTCGTCTATTCGATGTTCACGGTGTTCGGCAAGCGCGGCGGCCTGATCGGCTTTGCGGGCCTCCTGCTGATGACGCTGACCATGCACTCGCCGCTGGCGCCGCACGAGGTGCTGGCCCATGCCGCCGCCACGCTGGGCGGCGCTTTGTTCTATGTGATGTTCAGCCTGGGGTTTTCGCGCCTGTTCTGGCTGCGCGAAGAGCAGCAGGCCATGTCGGTGGCGCTGTTTGCCACCGCCGATTATGTGGCGGCGCGCGCGGCGTTCTACGACGAAACCGCCGACCTGGATGAGGCCTATCGCGATCTGATCCAGCGCCAGTCCGTCATGACCGAAAAACATCAGGCCGCGCGCGACATGGTGCTGCGCGCCCTGCCCCGCGGCAAGGGCCTGGGCGACCGCCAGCGCGTGATGATCTGGAACATGTTCGTGGACATGCTGCAACTGCTGGACACGCTGGTCGCCACGCACACAGACTACGCGGCGCTGCGCCGCACGCTGGCCGGCAACGACTGCCTCATGTTCATGCGCGACGCGCTGGTGAAGATGTCGCTGGAACTGAACCGCATCGCGCTGGACGTGTCGCGCGGGCGCAAGGTGCAGTACCGCAGCAGCGCCAAGGCCGAGCTGCGCGCCATCGAATACGAGATCGAGCAGCTCAAGCAGCAGGGGCTGGGCGAACGCGATCCGGAGATGCTGGCGCTCATCATCCAGGTGCTGCGGCGCCTGCGCAATTCGGCGCGCATCGTGGACCGGCTGGCCGACCACACCGCGGCCTCGCCCGATGCCAAGCCCACCGACGTGCTGCGCATCAACAAGTCGCTGACGCGGTTCATTTCGCGCCAGGAATTCCGTTTTGGCCTGTTGACCAGCAACCTGCGGCTGGATTCGCCGCACTTTCGCTACGCCCTGCGCGTGACGGCCGCCGCGGCCATCGCCATGACGCTGGCCAGCCGCTGGCTGTCGCCCGAGTTCTCGGCGCACAACTACTGGATCATGCTGACCATCGTCATCATCATGAAGCCGGGCTTCGCGCTGACGCGCCAGCGCAATGGCTGGCGCCTGACCGGCACCCTGATCGGCTGCATCGCCGCGCTGCTGCTGTTCAACGTGACCGACGAGCCGAGCATCCTCTTCGCCGTCCTGCTGGGCGCCTGCATCATGGGCAACAGCATGGTGCAGCTCAACTACATGGCCAGCGCGATCTTCAACACGCTGTTCGTGGTGCTGGTGTTCCATTTCGTGTCGCCGGGCACCGTGTCCATGTCGGTGATCGGCGAACGCGCCATCGACACGCTGCTGGGATGCGCGCTGGCGCTGGTCTGCAGCTACATCCTGCCGTGGTGGGAGGCGCGCTACCTGAAGCCGCTGGCCTCGGCCGCGACCCGCGCCAACCGTGAGTATCTGCTGGCCGGCCTGCGCTATGTCGAAGCCATGCAAGCGCACGGCGCGCCGGTGGGCGGAGCCGCCGCCGACACGCCCGCCGTCATCGACGCCGACCTGGCCTGGCGCCTGGCGCGCAAAAACGTGCACATCGCCTTCAGCAATTTCGCGGAGGCGTTCTACCGCATGATGAGCGAGCCCAAATCGCATCAGGTCGACGTGCCTGAGCTGAACAATCTGCTGATCCAGAACCATGTGCTGGCCTCGCAGATCACCGCGGCGATTCCCATTCTGGCGGCGCTGCCCGCCACGCCCGAGCCGGTCCGGCAGGCGCTGGACGGCATGACCGTCCTGCTGGATGAGAACACCCCGCGCGTGCCGCTGGACCTGCCCACGCAGTTCGACACTGCGGGCGATCAGGCCGCGCTGGTCTATCCCGTGAAGCAGATGCTCAAGGCCACCCACATGATCCGCCAGGAATTGCAGGCGCTGGCCGATCCGCTCCATACGCCGCCGGTGGCGGCGGCGGCGTCGTAAACGGGATTCGCCGGTTGTGCAGGCGAAAAAAATGCCGGCCAAGCGGAGATGCCAGGCCGGCATTTTTGTGAGGCGACATCCAATCGCGCGCGTGGCGGCGTTGCTTGATTGCGCCGGTGTCAGACACCTGAGCGATACCGCTAAAAGCCGCCGCACCAATTCCAGGGTGTCAGACACCTCTCACCAAGTCTCAACCAGGTGTCTGACACCCCAACGAGACAGTCTTCAAGCGACCGCACCGCTTCCGGGGTGTCTGACACCCTCCCCACCCAGCGACTCCGTCAATCCAGCTTGCGGCGGAACACCAGCTTGTCCGCCGACGACGCCGACGCGTCGTACGCGTAGCCTTGGAGATCAAACCCCTGCAGCCCTTCCGGCTTGGCGACCTTGTGCTGAATGGCGTAGCGCGCCATCAGCCCGCGTGCGCGCTTGGCATGGAAGCTGATGATCTTCCAGGCGCCGTTCTTCCAGTCCTGGAACACGCATTGCACGACCCGTGCCTTCAGGGCCTTCAGGTCGACGGACTTGAAGTATTCCTCGGAAGCCAGGTTGATGATGACTGGTGACTTCTGGCCGGCCTGACGCTCGTTCAGGTAGTCCGCGATGGTGCTGCCCCAGTACTCGTACAGGTTCTTGCCCTTGGGATTCTCCAGACGCGTGCCCATTTCCAGGCGGTACGGCTGCATCAGGTCAAGCGGGCGCAGCACGCCGTACAGGCCGCTGAGGATGGCAACGTGTTCCTGCGCCCAGTCGAGCTGCTTGGCCGACAGGGTGGCGGCGTCCAGGCCTTCGTAGACGTCGCCATTGAAGGCCAGCACGGCCTGGCGCGAGTTGGCCTGCGTGAAGCTGCGCTTCCAGTGCGCGTAGCGCTGGACGTTCAGCTCGGACAGGGCCGGGCTCAGGCTCATGAGTACCGAGATGTCCTCGGCGGTCTTGGTCTTCAGGACCTTGATCAGGCCGGCGGCCTGATCCACGAACATTGGCTGGGTGTGCGTCTCGATGTGCAGCGGCGAGTCGTAGTCCAGCTTCTTGGCGGGGGAAAGCAACAACAGCATTCAGGGTTTCCTTGATTTAGCGCGCCGTCCAGCCGCCGTCGACGGAGATGGTCGTGCCGGTGATTTGCGCGGCGGCGTCCGAGGCCAGGAACACGGCGGTGCCGCCCAGTTGTTCCGGCGTCACGAATTGCAGCGACGGCTGCTTTTCGCTGAGCAGATCGCGGGCCGCGGCTTCCTGGTCCACGCCGTTCTTTTCAGCCAGCGCGGTGATCTGCTTTTCGACGAGCGGGGTGCGCACCCAGCCAGGGCAGATGGCGTTGGCGGTGATGCCCTGCCCGGCCGTTTCCAGCGCCGTGACCTTGGTGAATCCCACGACGCCGTGCTTGGCGGCCACATAGGCCGACTTGCTGGCCGAGGCCACCAGGCCATGCGCGGACGCGATATTGATGATGCGGCCAGAACCCTGCTTCTTCATGTGCGGCAAGGCGGCGGCCGTGCCGTGGAACACGGCGGACAGATTCAGCGCCAGGATGGCGTCCCACTTTTCGGCCGGAAAGTCTTCGATCAACGCGGTGTGCTGGATGCCGGCGTTATTGACCAGGATGTCGATGCGGCCGAGCTGGCGCACCGTGTTCTCGACCAGTTCGCGCACGGCCGAGCCCTTGGAAAGATCCGCCCCGTCGTAGATGACCTTCACACCATGCTTGGCGGCAAGTTCCGCGCGCAGCTTTTCGATTTCAGCCGCATCGCCAAAACCGTTCAGGACGATATCAGCGCCCTGCTGGGCGAAGGCCGTGGCGATACCCAGGCCGATGCCGCTGGTGGAACCGGTGACAAGCGCTACTTTTCCTTTGAGCATGAGCTTTCTCCTGTGAGCTGGCGTGGGGAAAACGAAACGGGCTTCAAGTGTAGCTGCCCGGCAAGGCGCCAATCATGCCATGCCCTTACCCGCTGCGGGGTCAAGCAACGGGGGGCTTGTCCGCTGGGGAGGACGCCTCGGCGTCGGCAGCCGGCGGCGAGTCCGTGACCGGTAAGGCGTCTGTCACAGGCAGGCCCGCCATGCCGCCGTATTTTTCCGGCACGCGTTCCAGCACCTTGATCAGTACCGGCACGACGCCCATCGACACCGCGACGATCACCGACAGCACGTCGCGCTGCTCCAGGTTCACCAGATGGTTGTCCCACGCTTCGTTGAAGATGGCAAAGCTGAACTCGCCGCCCTGGGCCAGCACCAGCGCAAACAGCAGCCGGTGGTAACGGGGCAGCCCAAGGAAGCGCGCGAATCCATAAAGGATGACGGCCTTGACCGCCAGCAGCGCCGCCACGCCCGCGCAGATGAACATCCAATGATTGGCCACAACCTTCAGGTTGATGGACATGCCGATGGCCACGAAGAACAGGCCCAGCAGCAAGCCCTTGAACGGGTCGATCGCCTTTTCCAGTTCGTGCCGGTAGCGCGATTCGGCCATCAGCACGCCCACCAGGAAACCGCCCAGGCCGGCCGACAGGCCTGCGTAGTCGAACAACTGGGCCGCGCCCACCACCATCAGCAGCGCCGCGGCGGTAAAGAGTTCGTTCAATTCCGCCTTGGCCGCCCAGCCCAGAAGACGCAGCCGGTAGGCCAGCGCCACGACCGCCACGGCCACCAGCGCTTCCTTGAAGGACGGCGCGGATGTCCCGTCCGACCCCAGCAAGCCGGCGGCGACCAGCATCGGAATCGCGGCCATGTCCTGGAACAGCAGCACGCCCAGCGCCGAGCGCCCCAGCGGCGTGCGGGTCAACTGGCGCTCGTCCAGGAGCCGCAGCGCCACCGCCGTGGACGACAACGCGAGCGACAGGCCGCACAGCACCGCCGCCTGCCACTCCATGCCCGCCAGGTGCCGCAGCGCCGCGCCGAACACCACCCCCAGCAACAGGCCGCAGACCAGCATCTGCAGGGTGCCCAGGATGAAGACTTCGTTGCGCATCGCCCACAGGCGCTTGGGCGACAGTTCCAATCCGATGATGAACAGCATCATCACGACGCCCCACTGCGAGACGCCGATCATCGTGTCCACGTTCGTGACCAGTTTCAAACACGACGGACCGACCAGCACGCCGGCAATCAGGTAGCCGGGAATGGCGCCCAAACCCAGCCTTTGCGTGACAGGCACGCAAAGCACAGCCGCGAGCAGAAGGATGAGAATGAGGTCCATGGGATGGGCAGAGGGCGGAATGGGGTGAATTCTGGCCAAAGATTGCGCCGACTGAAAGCCGGATGAAACCCGCTGTGGTCCTTTTACCCGTTCTTTTTTCCGCCCCTTTACACAAAAGAAAAAAATCCTGTAGAATTGCGGGCTTCGCTGCTCCGACAACGAAGATCCTTCCGACCAGGGATCTTTAGTGAATGAAAAACTTCACCGCTGCGGAACCCAGCCACGGAGAGGTGGCAGAGTGGTCGAATGTACCTGACTCGAAATCAGGCGTACGGTATCCCCGTACCGTGGGTTCGAATCCCACCCTCTCCGCCAGTATTCAAGCGTCTGGATAATATCTAGGCGCTTTGCAAAGGCCCCGCAAGGGGCCTTTTGCTTTTGGGCTGGCCATAGAGATAACGCAAACCAAAGCCGGCCTAGCCCGAGCCTGCTTAGCCCAAGCCCTCGCCCCATCCCTTCGCCGAACTGCAACCGATTGCAGCAACTGCGTGCGGCCAACGGAGCACCGCGTCCTGAGGCTCATGTCAAAATGTGACCCGCTCGCATTCCGTGCCTCTTCTCATGCGTTCGCGCGCAGATAAAAAGCCCCCATCGACAGCCATAAAAAAGACGGACAGATGAAAACGAAAGCTGCAGTTGTTCTTGCGTCGTTCTTATTGGTGGGTTGTGCAAATGGCGGCTTTGGGCAACACCTGCAGGATGCGGTCATGGGCGCGCTCACAGGGACCCGCTCCAAGCGGCCGTTGGTGTCGCCGGAAGAGATAAGCAAAATGGCGGACTTGGCATGGCCAAACTACCTTGAGGGGTCCTCAATCATGGCAGCGTGCGACGACGCGCGGAGCCAAATGGGGATATGGTTCAGCAACAAAGACAGCGATCTTCAGCAGTGCACCGAGATTCTGGCGATCAGGCTCAGCAAGAAAGCCGAAAAAGAGCGCATTGCGTTGATCCGCGAGAACAAGGCAGAAATCCTGACGATAAGCGAAGCGGCGACAATCTACGACGCGGCCAACGGCCAAGACCTGGCGTATAGCCCCATGCTTCAGCCTGACAATCGCAAATACACGTTCTCAGGTTTTATCGACCAGGGAGAGGGGTTGCACCCGGACCGCTTCCTGATGCGCTCGTCGAATTATCGAAACCATGCATTCGCATACGTGGAAATCGACACCCGAAGCACAAAAATGCCTCCGACCGCGCGCGCTGACGCCGAACTGTTTATCGTGGGGAACTACGTAGGAAACATGCCGTACAAGACTGTCAGAAAGACGGGGCGTGTGATGCCGGTTTTCAAGGCAATTTTCGTCAAAGTCGTGGATTGATTCCGCTCGCGGCATGAATGCATGCGCCCTCCCGCAAAACAAAAAAAAGCCCCGAAATAATCGGGGCTTTTTTCTTCCAGCGTCATTCGCGCCGTTGCCGCACGTTCAATAAGCAGCCAGCCGCAGCGATGCTTGCGACCCACCGGCCTGGACGGACGACACCGCCTCGACCGCCAGCACCCGCTCCCCAGCGCCAGGCAACCGGAACGCGCTCACCGCCCGCGTCAGATCCGCCGACTGATCCTGCATGGAACCCGCCGCCGCGGCGGCCTCTTCCACCAGCGCCGCGTTCTGCTGAGTCACTTCGTCCATCTGCGACACGGCGCGGTTGACCTGTTCGATGCCGTCGGCCTGCTCGGCCGAGGCTGCGGCGATTTCGCCCATGATGTCAGTCACGCGCTGCACGGAACTGACGATCTCCTGCATCGTCGCGCCGGCGCGCTCTGCGCTGCCCGAGCCCTGGCCGATCTTCTGGACGGTGTCTTCGATCAGGACCTTGATCTCCTTGGCGGCCTGGGCGCTGCGCTGCGCCAGCGTCCGCACCTCGGCGGCCACGACGGCGAAGCCCTTGCCCTGCTCGCCGGCGCGCGCGGCTTCCACGGCGGCGTTCAGCGCCAGGATGTTGGTCTGGAATGCGATGCCGTCGATCACCGACACGATGTCCGAGATCTTCACCGAGCTGGCGGAGATGGCCGTCATGGTGCTCACGACCTCCGACACGGTGGCGCCGCCGCGCGACGCCGTTTCCGAGGCGGCTGCGGCAAGCTGGTTGGCCTGCTTGGCGCTGTCGGCGTTCTGCTTCACGGTGGACGACAACTGCTCCATCGACGCGGCGGTTTCCTCCAGCGAGGCCGCCTGCTGCTCGGTGCGCGAGGACAGGTCGGTGTTGCCCGCCGCGATCTCGCCGGAGGCGGACGCAATACTGTCCACGCCGGTGCGGATCCGGGCGACGGTGCTGACCAGGTTGGCGTTCATGGATTCCAGCGCCGCCATCAACTGGCCGATCTCGTCGCGTGACCGCACGACGATGGTGCTGGTCAGGTCGTTCGCGGCAACCGTGCGCGCGACGCGCACCGCGTCGGACAGCGGACGGGTGATGCTGCGCGTCAGCAGCACGGACATCAAGAGGCCACACACCACCGCGATAGAACCGATCACGATCATCCACAGGTTCGCGGTGCCGTAGGAGGCTTCGATGTCCGTGGCCCGCGCGTCGATATCGGCGCGCTGCAGTTCAGACAGGCGATTGATGTTGTCGATGAACTGGCGCGTCGCGGGCACGAACTCCTGCGTGAAGATCTTGTTGGCGGCGTCCACGTTGCCTTCCTGCTTGGCCTTGAAGATGCCATCGCGGGTGCGCAGGTAATCTGCACGCGCCTTGCTGATCCCCTGCCACAGCGCCTTTTCCTCGTCGCTTTCGATCAGCGGTTCGATCTTCTGCTGCAAGGCCGACGAGTTGCGGGTCGACGCTGCGGCTTCCTCGGTGAAGAAGCCTGCCAGGCTGGCGTCGGCGCTCTTGGCGATCGCGGTGGTCCGGGTGACGCCGGACTGGATATTGCGCGCCCAATCGTTGATCAGACGTTCCTTCGTGAGGGAACGCTGCGTCAGCGTTTCGACCGAGTCGTTGATGTTGGCCAGGCTGACGAGCCCGACGATGCACATGACCATGATCATGGCCAGCAAGATGGCGAAACCACCCGCAAGGCGGGTTCCAAGCTTCATGTTTTTCATACTGCCTCCGGCGACTTCCAGGGCAAGTGTGAATGCGTGCTCGGGCGGATGCCTCGGCGGCGGGATTGCGCCGCCGCCAATTCAAGCCAGATGCTCGCAAGCCCCTGGTTATCCGCCCCCAATTATGGTGTCCGTTGTGTCTGAAATTGCCGGCGGAGAGGTCGGTTTGCCGAGGGTTCTCGCGACGGTCGAACGGATGCTAGCAGTCCGGATTTCGGCGGCATCCGGGGAAATGAAGGCGTTATTGACGCAACCTCTTCGCATTGCGTGAAAGGCGACGGCAGCGTTGTAAAAAAGCCGCTACCGCTGACAGAAATGACCGCCAAAATCCGGGCAAAAAAAACGGCCCGAAGGCCGTGGCAGTCAGGTCGGCGACGTCGGCCGCGCCAACTGAAACGTGTCCGTACTGCGGGCATACCAGCCGCCGCCGTGCATGCGGGCAATCAAGCCAAGCGCCGGCGTGTCCACATGCCCGCGTTCGGCGTCGCGCACATAGGCGTCGTCGACATGCGCGCCCAGCACGCGCCCGATAACCACAATCTGCCGCGGACCGGTCACGACCGTTGCCTGGCTGACACACTCCAGCGACACCGGACTGCCCTGAATGCGCGGCGGACGCACATGGGTGGCAGGCAGCGCGGCCAGACCGGCCGCGGCCATCTCGTCCACGTCGGCGGGGTAGTCGGCGCAGGTCTGGTTCATTTCGCGGACGAGGGATTCCGGCACCAGATTCACCACGAACTCGCCGTTCTCGATGATGTTGGCGCCGGTGTCCTTGAACTCCCCGCCGGCATGGCGCATCAGGCCGATCGCGACCGTCGGCGGCTGATGCCCCATCACGTTGAAGAAACTGAACGGCGCGGCGTTGACGACGCCTTTTCCCGACACGGTGGTGACCCAGGCGATCGGGCGCGGCGTGACGGTCGAGGTGAGGATGTTGTAGACCGTCTGCGCCGGCAAGGCGTTGAAATCAAAATGCATCGATCAGACCTCCTGCTGCCCGGCGCCGGCGCCCGTGGCCGAGACGGCGCGCTTTTCGCGGGTGTCCACCTGAAGCTGGAAGACGTCGGGACGGGCATAGTGCCCGGCCACGTCGAAGTCGTACTTGCCGCGAAGGATCTGGTTGGGTTCGATGTCGGCGTACAGGATGGTCTCGTCCGAGAAATCCGGGCCGGCCAGCACCTCGCCCAGCGGACCGATGATGGCGCTGCCGCCACGCATCAGGACCGTGTCCGGCGCGTCGCCCAGCGCGCATTCGAAGTCGTCGGGGTAGGCGCTGCGGCGCAGATGCTGGCACGCCGTCAGCACGTAGCAGCGCCCTTCCAGCGCAATGTGGCGCATGCTGGGCACCCAGGTGTCCCGGTCGTCCGCGGTGGGTGTGCAGTACAGGGCCACGCCCTGGCTGTACATGTACATGCGCAGCATGGGCATGTAGTTTTCCCAGCAGATCACCGCCCCGATCTTGCCGTAGGGCGTGTCGATGACGGGCATCGTGGAACCGTCGCCAAAGCCCCAGATCAGGCGTTCGCCGGCGGTCGGCATCAGCTTGCGATGCTTGCCCGCCAAGCCGGCCTGGCCGTTGAAGTACAGCACGGTGCAGTACAGCGTGCCGCCGTCGGCTTCGATGCAGCCCATGACCACGAAGCTGTCGGTGTCGGCCGCTGCCTGCGCCACCAGCGCGACCTCTTCACCGTCCAGGCGGATGGCCTGCTGATGGTAGGCGGCAAAAGCGTCGCGGCCCTCGGGCTTGCGCATCCCGATGGGCGCGCCGAAGGAATTGCCCTTGGGATATCCCCCCAGGAAGGCCTCCGGAAACACCTGCACGCGGGCGCCCTGCTCGGCCGCCTGCCGGATCAGCGCGGCGGCCTTCTGGGCGCACGCCACGCTGTCGGTGGGAATGGACGCCGCCTGGATGACGGCGGCCTTGAAGGTCTTTTGCATGGACATATCTATGCTCGCTTCCTTTTTGTCTCGTTATTGTCAGTGGGCCGGATCTTCGTCGATGGCCTTCGCACGCGTGTTGGGCAGCAGCAAGCTGCCAATCACGCCCACGACCACCATCACCGCCACCGGATACATCAGGCCGCCGAAGATATTGCCGCTGGCCTGCGCCAGGTACGTGGCGGTAAAGGGCACGATACCGCCAAAAATGCCCGCGCCGATGTGATACGGGAACGACAGCGCCGTGTAGCGGATGCGCGCCGGGAACAATTCAACCAGATAGGACGCGACCGGGCCATAAACCATCGCGACGACGGCGGTCATCAGCACCAGGATCAGGATGATGGTGGCGCGGTCGATGCGCGCGGGGTCCGCCTTCTCCGGATAGCCGGCCGCCGTCAGCGCCTTGGCATAGGCCGCGCGGTCAAAGCCGTTGACGGTGACACCGCCCACGCTCATCGCGATCTCCTGCCCCGGGATCGGCGCGGCATATTCAAAGTTGATGCCCTTGCCGACCAGGAATTTCTTGGCCTGCACGCACACCTTCTTGTGGTCGGCATGGCTGCCGATCATGGCCGCCTGCAGTCCGAAGTCGCAGGCGCCGCCGCTGGTGTCCGCATGCACGCTGACCGGGGTCGTCTGCATCGCCTGCGCCAGCGCCGGGTTGCCGGCATTGAGCAGCACGTTGAACATCGCGTGGTAGCCTACGGCGCCAATGAACAGGCCGGCCATCATGATCCACTTGCGGCCCACCTTGTCCGACAGCCAGCCGAACAGCACGAAGGTCGGCGCACCGATGATGAAGCCGATCAGGATCAGCCGGTAGACGGTGGTCTGGTCAAGCTGCACGGCCTGCTGCAGGAAGATCATCACGTAGAACTGGCCGGTGAAATACGTGGCGCCCTGGCCGGCGGTAACGCCGATCAGCGCCAGCAGCACGAGGCGCAGGCTAGGCCATTGGCCGAACGTTTCCTTGACGGGATTCTTCGACAGACGGTTCTGCTGCTTCATGCGCGTGAAGACCGGCGATTCGTGCAGCTTGGCGCGCACGTAGATCGAAATGGCCAGCATCACAATGGACAGGATGAACGGCAGACGCCAGCCCCACTGGCGGAAGTCCTCGGCGCTCATCGAGGCCTGGACGAGCAGGATGACGACCAGCGACAGGATCAGGCCGGCCGACGAGGTGATCTGGATCCACCCGGTCAGCAGGCCCCGGCGGCGGGGTTCGCAGTGTTCGGCAACGTAGATCACCGCACCGCCGTATTCCCCGCCCACCGCCAGGCCCTGCACGATGCGCAGCGTCAGCAGCAGGATCCACGACAGGTGGCCCGCCGTCTCGTAGGTGGGCAGGCAGCCGATCAGCACCGTCGCGCCGCCCATCATGACGACGGTGATCAGAAAGGTGTACTTGCGGCCCAGCTTGTCGCCCAGGTAGCCGAACATCACCGCGCCCAGCGGCCGGATGATGAAGCCCACGGCCAGCGCGCCCAGGGCAGCCAGCAGCGCGACGGTGGGGTTGTCCTGCGGAAACAGGACCTGGCTCATGAAGACGGCCAGCGTTCCGTAGATGAAAAAGTCGTACCACTCGAATAGCGTGCCCAGCGTCGAGGCGACCACGACCTGGCGTTCTTCCTTGCGGCTCAGCGTCGGCCCGGCGTCGAGCCTGGGCATTGCGACATTTGCTTCCATGCTTGCTTTCCCCTGTCGTTTTAGATTGATACTGCTGTACGCATTAACTATTATCAAAGCTAAGCCCGGGCTGGAAAAAGCTAGGGGAAACCCGGCGCGGGCCGGAAAACGGCAGAAAGGCCGCTGCTACACTGCCGCCACGCACACTGTGGAGGCAGCAATGGCAAGGCCCGCCGGCAAGATTGAGAAGAATTCGGAACAGGCGCCGGCCACGGCGCGCAGGGGCATTCAGTCGATCGAGGTCGGGTTCCGGATCCTGGACGTCATCCGCAAGACCGGCCGTCCGATGCCGTTGAAGGAAATCGCGGACGCCTGTGCGCTCACGGTTCCCAACGTCCACTATTACCTGGTGAGTTTCCAGAAAGTCGGCGTCGTGCAGCAGCACGCCGACACCGGCCATTACGGGCTGGGTCCGTATGCGTTGCGGCTGGGGCTGGCCGCCCTGGAGCAATTCGACGTGTTCACGACGGCTCGTCCCATCATGGCCGAGGTGGCCGCAGCCACGGGTCACACGGTGTTTTTGGGCGTGTGGGGCAACAAGGGCCCGACGATCGTCTACCGCGTCGAAGGCAGCCGCAGCCGGCCGCTGCTGGAATTGCGCGTGGGCACGGTGATGCCGTTGCTGTCATCCGCCCTGGGCCGCAATTTCCTGGCGCACCTGCCCGATGCGCTGACCCGCGAGCTGCTGGAACAGGAAATGGCCTCGCCGACGCCCGAAAGCCACGGCGGCACGGCCGGCAACACCTACACGATGGCGGACGTGCAGGCCATCCGCGACGAAGTGCAGAAGCACCACATCAGCCGCTGCCGCCACGCGCTGCTGCCGCACTTCACATCGCTGTCGGCGCCCATCTTCGACATGCTGGGCGAAATGAAGGCGGCCATCACGCTGATGGGGCCGGTGGGCGCGGTGGACGACGACCTGGAATCCGACACGGCGCGCTTGCTCAGCGAAAAAGCCCGCTCGATCTCGGCGACGGCAGGCTGGGTGGATCCCAACTAATCACGCGGTGTCTGACACCCGAGCAAGATTGTCGTCAAGTGTCGGATCCGCGCCACCGGGTGTCAGACACCGCCCATATTTGGCACGCGGTGTCTGACACCCGAGCAAGACCGTCGTCAAGTGTCGAATCCGCGCCACCGGGTGTCAGACACCATCTGATTCACGCGGTGTCTGACACCCGAGCAAGACCGTCATCAGGTGTCGGATCCGCGTCACCGGGTGTCAGACACCGCCCATATTTGGCACGCGGTGTCTGAC
>NZ_JCBANC010000074.1:0-28130 GCF_059760815.1 Achromobacter sp. 1012554356
GACCGCAATCGTGGGCGCTCGCCTCCCCGGTGACCGCGGCGTCGGGCGACCTACGAAGAACGGAACAACGCGACCGACGAAGAACGAAACAACGCGACCGACGAAGATCTGAAGAAAGCGACCTACGAAGCCGCAGACTCCCCCTTAACCTCGCCCACAAACCGACAATCCAACTCCAGAGACAACTCATCCATCCCCAGAATATCCACCTCAACAGCCGTCCCCCGCTCAAACTCCGGCATCCCGCCCACCCGAGTCACCAGCGGCGCATTCGCAAACCGCACCAGATCATCCCGCAGCACATGCGCCACCGTCCGCGTCACGCCGTTCTGCTTCAGCCAGCGTAGGCACCAGTAGCGTTCCATTGCGCTCTGGAACTCGGCCCAGGCGGCGTATTGCGCGTCGAAGGCGCCGATGATGGCGAACAGGTCCGCGTCGCGCGGCTTGAAGGGGGCGATCAGGCGGGCCGAGACGCCGTGTTCCACCGCGGCGATCAGTTGCCACTGGTTTACCAGGTCGACATAGCGGCGCAGCGGCGACGTGCTCCACGCATATTGCGGGACGCCGATGGCCTCGTGCGGCAGCGCTTGCGTGCTCATGCGCACGCGGCCGGCCTGTTGCGAGCGGTAGATGCCCGGCACGCCGTGCTGGTTCAGCAGGCCGCCCCACAGGTTGTTGGCAAGAATCATGTACTCGGCCACCATGCGGTCCAGCGGCGCGTTGCGCTGGCGCGGGACCAGGCGGACAGGGGTGTCCGGATCGTCAGGATTGCCGTCCAGGTAGAAGCTGTATTCCACCCGCGAATTGTTTTCCGGCTTGCCGCGCACGTTTTCGCGTTGCGCGGACAGGGCCTGGGCCAGCTTCCAGAGCGGGCGCAGCCAGTGGCCGTAGGGCAGGTCGGCATCCGGGTCGGACAGGCTGGCCTCGGTGACCTGGCTGTCCAGCATGTTGTGGCGCAGGTTTTCGCGCACGACGATGCGTTCCAGCCGGGTTTCCGATTCGATGACTTCGCCGGTTTCCGGATTGGCGATGACGTACAGCGAGAGCGCGGGCACTTCGCGGCCGGCGTCCAGCGAGAACGCCTGGATGACGCTGTCCGGCTGCATCGGGATCTTGTCGCCGGGCATGTAGACGGTGGACAGGCGGGCACGGGCCAGCTTGTCGAGCTCGCTGTCGCGGGTGACGGACAGGCCGGGAGCGGCGACGTGGACGCCGACGCGCACGCGGCCGTCAGGCAGCGTGGAGACGGAGAGCGCGTCGTCGATTTCCGTGGTGGTGACATCGTCCACGGAATAGATCTCGGCGTCGGCCAGTGGCAGTTCGCGGTCGATGGGCGGCAGTTCCACGTCGGGGAAAGCGAGTCCGCGCGGGAAGTTGACGGCCAGGAAGCGGCGCTTGTGCAGGGCGAGCGCGTGCGGCCAGGCGCCCAGTTCGAGCAGCAGGCGGTCAGGCGTCTTGCCCAGTTTGGCGCACGCGGCGTCCAGGGCCTTCCATTGCTGCGAGTTCTTGTCCGGGCGGATCAGGAGCGATTCGGCGGCTTGCGCAATGGGTTCGGGAAGGCGGCCCGCGGCCATTTCGTCGACCCATTCCTGCTGCTGTTCGGCCTGGCGCTGCTTCTTTTCCAGCGCGGCCAGCGCGGCGGCCAGGATGTCAGGCGGAGCAGGGCGGTAGCGGCCCTTGCCGCGGCGGTGGAAGTACGCCGGTGCGCCATGCAGCCGCATCAGCAGCGCGGCTTGTTCGACGGGCGTGGGGGCGTGGCCGAAATAGTCGGCGGCCAGGGCGGGGGAGTCGAACTCCTCTTGCGGCGCGCATTCCCACAGGAACTGCAGGTCCAGCGTCTCGGCCGTGGCGGCCGCCTGGGTCATCAGGGCAGCCGGATCCGGCGAAGCGAAGTTGAACAGGGTATTGGCGCGCTTGATTTTGCTGCGCTTGCCCGACTCCGACTCCACCTGCAGGCTGGCGTCGGTCTCGGACAGGATATTGCCGGCCTTGAAGCTGCCGTCATCTTCGTAAAACACATACATGGTGGGGATCGTCCTGGGCGGCGGCCTCGCGCCGCCTTGCGCAGCTTGGTGGGTGTTGAAAGTCGATATTGATTATCAGGCGCGTACCGGCTTGCCGCCTAGGGCGAATTCAAGCACTTCCGGCATCCATTGCGCGAAATCGGATAGGCCGTGGTCGCTGCCTTGCACGATACGCTGGCGGCAGCCGGCGTATCGGTCGCGCATCTCGCGCCAGTCCAGCACTTCGTCGCCGGTCGCCGCCACCAGGAAATACCGGTCGGGCTGCGTGATGCGCGGTGCATGGATGGCCGCCAGTTCGTCCACATATTCGGGCAAAAAAACGAACGGCGCGCCGGAATGATACATGTGGTGCTCGCCGACCTGGGTGGCAAGGTCGCGTGCGGCGTGGACGGCGGGGTTCAGCAGTACGGCCTTGCAGCCCAGCTGCTCGGCGATCCAGGTGGCGTAGAAACCGCCCAGCGAGGAGCCGATCACGGTCAGTTCGCGCGGTGAACCGGTGTCCGCCAGTTGGCCGCGCGCCATGCCCAGCGCCAGATCGATGGCCTCGCGCGGGCTGGCGGGCAATTGCGGGCAGGCCCACGCATTCATCAGGCCGTGGGCGGCCATGGCGTCCGCCATCATGCGGGCTTTGAAGGAGTCGGGCGACGATCGGAAACCGTGTAGATAGAGGATCATTGCTTGCTGTTTCCGTCTGCGTTGCGGGAGGCTGCCGGTTGAAGGCTCAAACGCCGGGCGGGCCAGGCGGGCGGAATCAGCCGCGCGCCTGCAGCGCATCCAGCAGCTTGCCATGGATGCCGCCGAAGCCGCCATTGCTCATGACCAGCACCTGGTCGCCAGGGCGGGCGGCGCCGGCGACGGCGTCCACCAGCGCGCCGATGTCATCGTAACTGGAAGCCCGGCCGCCCAAGGGCGCCAGGACCTCGGCGGGGTTCCAGCCCAGCGCGTGCTTGCCTTCGCTGGCGCCAAAGCAGAACACCAGATCGGCATCGGCCAGCGCCGCGGGCAGCCGTGCCGCCATGGTGCCCAGTTTCATGGTGTTGGAGCGCGGCTCCAGCACGGCCAGGATGCGCGCGGCGCCCACTTGACGGCGCAGGCCTTCCAGCGTGGTGGCGATGGCGGTGGGGTGGTGCGCGAAATCGTCGTAGACCTTGATGCCGTTGACCGTGCCGCGCAATTCCATGCGGCGCTTGACGCCGCCGAAGCGGGTAAGAGCGTCGATGCCCTGTTCGACCGGTACGCCGACGTGTTCAGCGGCGGCCAGAGCGGCCAACGCGTTCATGCGGTTATGTTCCCCCGTCAGCGACCAGCGGACCGTGCCAACGCGCACCCCGGCGCGCGTGACCTCGAACGCGCCATCAGTATCCGGCGGCGAAGCCTGCCACTGCCCATCGGGACCGAACGTGACGGTATCAGACCAGCATCCGCGCGCAATCACGCGATCCAGCGCATCCGATTGCGTGGGGCGGACGATGCGGCCCGAACCGGGGATCGTGCGGACCAGATGGTGGAACTGCGTTTCGATCGCCGCCAGATCGGGGAAGATGTCGGCGTGATCGTATTCCAGGTTGTTCAGGATGGCCGTGCGGGGACGATAGTGGACGAACTTTGAGCGCTTGTCGAAGAACGCCGTGTCGTATTCGTCCGCCTCGATGACGAAGGGGCGGCGCGCCGGGTCGTAGCGGGCGGACACGTGCAGATCCTGCGCCACGCCGCCGATCAGGAAATTCGGAGCCATGCCTGCGGCTTCCAGCACCCAGGCCAGCATCGAGCTGGTGGTGGTCTTGCCGTGCGTGCCGGCAACGGCCAGCACGTGCGCGCCGGGCAGGATGTTGTCGCCCAGCCATTGCGGCCCGGACACGTAGCGCGCGCCAGATTCCAGAATGGCTTCCATCAGCGGATTGCCGCGGCTGACCACGTTGCCGATGACATACAGGTCCGGCTTCAGCGCCAGTTGCTCGGCGCCAAAGCCCTCGATCAGTTCGATACCCTGTTCGGAAAGCTGGGTGCTCATCGGCGGGTACACGCCCGCGTCGCAACCCGTGACTTTATGCCCGGCTGCGCGCGCGATCAGCGCGAGCCCGCCCATGAAGGTGCCGCAGATGCCAAGAATGTGCAGATGCATTGATAAATCTCCTGCCCAGCATTGTATATATAGCGGCCCCGCAAGCCCGCGCCCCGCGCCTGCGGCGTAAAACGGCCGCAACGGTTATCATCGCGCCATGAATCGACGCCTACTTCTTTCCGCCGCCGTGGCGGTGGCCACGACTGTCGCGGGCGGCTACACGCTGATGGGGCGCAAGCCCAAGAACGACGCCGCGACGGCCGACGCGGGCGACCCGGTCGCGGAACTCATGCGGATGCAGCTTCCGGATCTGAACGGCGCCTCGCACTCGCTGGCCGGCTGGAAGGGACAGCCCATCGTGGTCAATTTTTGGGCAACGTGGTGTGCGCCGTGCGTCAAGGAAATGCCCGCGCTGGATGCCTTGCAGAAAAAATACCCGCAAGTGCGCTTTGTCGGCATCGGCGTTGATTCCGCCGCCAACATGCAGAAGTTTGTCGAGAAAGTACAGGTTTCGTACCCGTTGTGGGTAATCGGCGCCGGTGCCATCGATACGCTGCGCAAACTGGGCAACCCCAGTGGCGGGCTGCCTTTTACTATCGTTTTCAATGCAGATGGCAGCATTAACCGGAAGATATTGGGCGAAGTCCAGCCCGACGACCTGGATCGCACGCTTGCGGGTTTAAAGGCGTAAGTCTGTTGGACAAATAGTAGGAATTGGCGTAAAAAGCTGGTTTATCGGCTGTTTTGCCAACAATTGGCAATCCACTTATTGGCACGCGCATGGCGCAAAACATACTGGTATTGCATGGCCCGAATCTGAACCTGCTTGGCACCCGGGAACCTCATATCTACGGCAGTCTTACGCTTGCCCAGATCAATGAGCGTCTCGAGTTGCTCGCGGGCGAATTGGGCGCCACGCTGTCTGCGTGGCAAAGCAATCACGAAGGTGCGCTGGTTGACCGCATTCAGGCGGCCCGGCAGGACGGCACGGACTTCATCATCATCAACGCAGCGGCATACACGCACACCAGCGTCGCAATTCGCGACGCGCTGGCCGGGGTCGCGATCCCATTTATTGAAGTACATTTGTCCAATCTGTATAAGCGAGAGCCGTTCAGGCATCACTCTTATCTGTCCGACTTGGCGCAAGGCCTGATCAGCGGCCTGGGCGCGGACGGCTACGAGGCCGCGCTGCGTTACGCAGTGCGGCACTGATCTCGCATCAAATCAACGCTTTTACATCTTATACGGCGCGAACCCCGACGCTGGGACGACGCCGACACTATCTCGGGAAGCAGCTTCTATGGATCTTCGAAAACTCAAAACCCTGATCGACCTGGTGGCTGAATCGGGCATCGCCGAGCTGGAAATCACCGAAGGCGAAGGCAAGGTCAGAATCGTCAAGTTCTCGCAGACGCTGCAGCCGGTGGCCTACCACCAGCCCGAAGCCGGCGTGCCCGCAGCGCCCGTGGCTGCCGCCGCGCCTGCTGCACCGGCCGCGCCCGCCGCCCCGGTCATTCAGGGCCATGTCGTGAAGGCTCCGATGGTCGGCACGTTCTACCGCTCGCCGAACCCGGGCGCCGCCCCGTTCATCGACGTGGGCGCCACCGTCAAGGAAGGCGACCCGCTGTGCATCATTGAAGCCATGAAGCTGCTCAATGAAATCGAAGCCGACAAGTCGGGCGTCATCAAAGAAATCCTGGTCGAAAACGGTGAGCCCGTCGAGTACGGTCAACCCCTCTTCGTCATTGGCTGATAGCTGAACATGTTCGAAAAAATCCTGATCGCCAATCGGGGCGAAATCGCCCTGCGCATTCAGCGCGCCTGCCGCGAGCTGGGCATCAAGACCGTCGTCGTGCACTCCGAGGCCGACCGCGAAGCCAAGTACGTTCGCCTTGCCGATGAATCCGTGTGCATCGGGCCCGCGCCGTCGCGTGAAAGCTACCTGAACATGCCGGCCATCATCTCGGCCGCCGAAGTCACGGATTCCGAGGCAATCCACCCGGGTTACGGGTTCTTGTCCGAAAATGCCGACTTCGCCGATCGCGTCGAGAAGAGCGGTTTCGTGTTCATCGGTCCGCGTCCGGACACGATCCGCCTGATGGGCGACAAGGTCAGCGCCAAGCGCGCCATGATCGAAGCCGGCGTGCCGGTGGTGCCGGGCTCCGAGGGCGCGTTGCCCGACGATCCCCAGGAGATCCTGCGCACTGCCCGCGAAGTCGGCTATCCGGTC
Organism: Achromobacter sp. 1012554356; assembly: GCF_059760815.1. Taxonomy (NCBI): domain Bacteria; kingdom Pseudomonadati; phylum Pseudomonadota; class Betaproteobacteria; order Burkholderiales; family Alcaligenaceae; genus Achromobacter; species Achromobacter sp. 1012554356. The sequence goes on from NZ_JCBANC010000074.1 coordinate 6,320, forward strand.
ATCATCAAGGCCGCGGGCGGCGGCGGTGGCCGCGGCATGCGCGTGGTGTACACCGAGGCCGCGCTGCTCAATGCCGTCACGATGACGCGTTCCGAAGCAGGCGCCGCGTTCAACAACCCGGAAGTCTATATGGAGAAGTTCCTCGAGAACCCGCGCCATATCGAAATCCAGGTGCTGGCCGACGGTGGCCGCAACGCGGTCTGGCTGGGTGAACGCGACTGCTCCATGCAGCGCCGCCACCAGAAAGTCATCGAGGAAGCGCCGGCCCCCGGCGTTGCCCGCCGCCTGATCGAGCGCATTGGCGACCGCTGCGCCGACGCCTGCCGCAAGATGGGCTATCGCGGCGCCGGCACGTTCGAGTTCCTGTATGAAAACGGCGAGTTCTATTTCATTGAAATGAACACCCGCATCCAGGTGGAACACCCGGTCACCGAGCTGATCACCGGCATCGATCTGGTGCAGCAGCAGATCCTGGTTGCCGCTGGAGAAAAGTTCACGCTGCGCCAGCGCGACATCACGTTCAAAGGCCACGCGATCGAATGCCGCATCAATGCGGAGGATCCGTTCCGTTTCGTGCCCAGCCCCGGCCGCATCACCAACTGGCACACGCCGGGCGGTCCTGGCGTGCGTATCGACTCGCACGCGTTCAATGGCTACTTCGTGCCGCCCAACTACGATTCGATGATCGCCAAGGTCATCACGTACGGCGACACGCGGGACCAGGCGCTGGCCCGCATGCGCATCGCGCTGTCGGAAATGGTGGTGGAAGGCATTTCCACCAACATCCCGCTGCACCGCGAAATGCTGCAGGATGCCCGCTTCATCGAAGGCGGCACCAGCATCCACTATCTGGAACACAAGTTGGCGCAGCGTCCCTGACCGACTTTGGGGCCTCACGGCCCCTTTTGCGTTTTACCTTGTTGATGTTTTAAGGTTGATCGGGCCGCGGCGCATGCCGCGGCCCGTTGACCAGATGGAAGAGAAAAATCATGCGTGAACTCGTGCTCCATTGCTCGGAGGCGCAGGCCGAAGCGTTGTCGGATGCCTTGCTTGAAGCCGGCGTGCTGTCGGTCTCCGTCGAAGACGCCGACTTCGGCACCGAAGTCGAACGCCCGTTGTTCGGCGAGCCGGGCACCGAGCCCGATGTGCAGGCATGGGACCGCAATCTTGTCGTCGCCTTGCTGCCCGACGGCGCCGATCCCGCGCAGATCATGGAAGAAGCCGGCCAAACCGGAGAGCTCGATGCATCGGTGTTCGACGGGTGGAGCCTGCGCGATGTGCCGGACGCCGACTGGGTGCGCCTGACGCAATCTCAGTTTGGCCCGATCCACATCGCCGAACGCCTCTGGATCGTGCCGAGCTGGCACCGCGACAATCCCGATGTGCCCGGCCTGGATACGGCCGTGCCCGATCAGGACGGCGCCATCCATATCGAACTGGACCCGGGCCTGGCCTTTGGCACCGGCAGCCACCCCACGACGCACCTGTGCCTGGCATGGCTCGAAGCCGAGTTGCCTGCTGGTGCGACCCTGCTGGACTACGGATGCGGATCCGGCATTCTGGCCATCGCCGCGCGCAAGCTCGGCGCCGGCCCGACCAAGGCGGTCGATATCGACGCGCAGGCGGTGCAAAGCACGGTGTTCAACGCCGAGGTCAACAAGGTCGAGCTGCAGGCCATGCTGCCCGACGGACTGGCGGACGGCACATTCGAAGTCGTGGTCGCCAACATCCTGTCCAATCCCCTGAAAGTGCTGGCCCCCATGCTGGCCGGCCGCGTTGCCGCGGGCGGTCACCTTGTGTTGTCGGGCGTGCTGGAACGCCAGGCCGAGGAAGTCGCGGCCGCCTATGCGCCGTGGCTCGCCATGTCGGTCTGGCGCGCGCGTGACGGCTGGGTCTGCCTGCACGGCCGCAAGCCCTGAGCCGCGGCAGCAGGAGCACGCCTCATGGCTCTGACTACCCGCTGCCCGCAGTGCGGCACTTCGTTCAAGGTGGTGCCTGACCAGCTTCGGGTCCGCAATGGGCTGGTGCGTTGCGGCGCCTGCTCGACCGTTTTCGATGGCCGCGCGTGTCTGGTGTCCGCGCCGGGTGCGCCCGTCGCGGCCGCCGTGCCGGCCACGGCGCCGCTGCCATCGTCCGCCGCAGCGATCGCGGCGCCCGTGCTGTCCGCACCCGAGCCGCATCCGCCCGCCGCCCCGGTTCCCGAACCCGCCTTCACGCCGGTGCCCGCGGCCCCCGCCGCGCCGGTCGAACCGTGCGTGGTCCTGCCCTGGGAAGACGAACCCGTGGCGCCGCCCGCGGCGACGACGCCTCCGATTCCGCCCGCCGTGCTGCGCGGCCGCGACGATATCCGCAAGCGTGCCGAGCCCGAAACGGCGGTCCCGGACGACCACGCCGAATACGATCACGCGGAAGACATCGACGCCGACGATGACGGCGAGCCGTTCCTGCGCGAGCCCGAGCCGCCCCGGGCCGTGCCCGCGCGGCCGGCCCCCGCGTTTCGTAACGAACCCATCATCGCCAGCCGGTCCGACGAGCCGGCGCTGGACTGGCGCGCCGGAAGTTCGCGCAATGACATGCGCAGCGACGCGCGCATCGACCCGCGCAACACGCCGCGCCATGACGTGGACGATGACTTCCACGACGACCTGCGCGACGACGTACGCGACATTGAGCGCGACGACGAATACGAGGACGAAGACGACCTGGAACGCGGCGCTCACGAGCCGGTGCTGGGGGACACGCGCACGCGTTACTCCAGCGCCACCGACGTGGGCCGCGCGCCACCGGAGTTCCTGGACCAGGATCGCATCGAGCGCAGCGGCTTCTTGCGCAAGCTGTGGGGCTACGCGTGCCTGGCCGGCCTGATCGTGCTGGCCCTGCAACTGCTCTACGCCTACCGGACCGAGATCGCCAATTCCGTGCCGGCGCTGCGTCCGGTCCTGGAGGCCGCCTGCAAGCCGCTGGACTGCACGGTCGGCTATGCGCGCCGCCGCGACCTCATCAGCATTTCGTCGTCGTCGCTGCAGCCGCCGACAGGCGCCGCCGCCATCGACGACGGCCGCACGCGCCTCGTGCTGACCGTGATGCTGCACAACCGCTACGACAAGCCGCAGCATTGGCCGGCGCTGGTGCTTGAGCTGAACGACCTGTCGGACACGGTGGTCGTGCGCAAGGTGCTGACGCCCGAGAATTACCTCACACCCGAGCAACTGCGCGGACCGTTCGGTCCCCAGGGCGCGTTGAAGATTTCAGTCCCCATTGAAGTGACCGGCGTTCAGGTCAATGGCTACCAACTCGACAAGTTTTTTCCGTAAAGGATGACAAGCATGGCAACTCCTGTTCTGGTCTGCGGTTCGATGGCGTTCGACACCATCGCGGTGTTCGAAGGTCGCTTCAAGGAGCACATTCTTGCCGACCGCATTCAGTCGCTGAGCGTGTCGTTCCTGGTGCCCAGCATGCGCAAGGAATATGGCGGCTGCTCGGGCAACATTGCCTACAACATGAACCTGCTGGGCGGCACGCCGGTGCCGGTGGCCACCATCGGCGAAGACGCTGGTGAGTACATGCAGCGCCTGTCGGGCCTGGGCATCGACGTCAGCCGCGTCAAGGTCATTCCCGACACGTTCACCGCGCAGTGCTTCATCACGACCGACCTGGACGACAACCAGATCACCGCTTTCCACCCGGGCGCCATGTCGTTCGCCGCGCAAAATGACCTGAGCGACGCCGACGCCGCCTGGGCCATCGTTGCCCCGGACGCGAAAGAGGGCATGTTTGCCCACGCCGAACGCCTGCACAAGCGCGGCATCCCCTTCATCTTCGACCTGGGGCAGGCCATGCCGCTGTTTGACGGCGCCGACCTCGAGCGCATGCTCAAGCTGGCGCAGGCCCTCACGGTCAATGACTATGAAGCCGGCGTGGTCGAACAGCGCACGGGCCGCAGCGTTGCGGACATCGCGCGCACCCTGCAGGCCGTGGTCGTGACCCGCGGCGCCGAAGGCGCGACGCTGCACACCGAAGGCAAGACCATCCAGATCGAACCGGTGCGAGCGTCGCAGGTGGTCGATCCGACCGGTTGCGGCGACGCGCAGCGCGGCGGCCTGCTGTACGGCCTGACCAGCGGCTGGAACTGGGAAGATAGCTGCCGCCTGGGCAACGTCATGGGCGCCATCAAGATCGCTTCGCGCGGCCCGCAGAACCATGTGCCGACGCGCGCCGAGATCGACGCCGTCCTGCATGCCACGTACGGCATCCACCTGCCCGTCTGATTAGCAAGGACTTCCCGGGAACCGCTGCCCCGCGCACAGGTCGAATATCGGCGCATATTCAATGGCAACGGGCTGTAGCCCGTTGTTTCGCGTCCCGAGTTTGCAGCTTCTGGCGGAGCGTTTCAGTCTGTTGCGGGTGCGCTTGCCGGGCGTTGCGGGCGGAGTATCATCAGTCACCGTCGGTCGTGCCCGAATGAGGAGTCCAAATGAATCATATAAAGTCTATTTCCCTGGTGACGCCGCGTACCGGCCGCTGGCTGGCTGTCGCGGCGGTGGTGACGTCGATGGCAGTGCTTGGCGGTTGCGCAAATCGCAGTGCCTCCAGCTCCGTCTATACCTACGATCAAGCGCAGCGTGAACAGATCGTCCGCACCGGAACGGTCACCAGCGTACGTCCGATCGTCATTCAGGACGACAAGTCCAGCGGTGTCGGCATGGTGGCTGGCGGTGCGTTGGGCGGTGTGGCCGGTAACGCGATCGGTGGCGGCACGGGCCGCGCCATCGCCACGGTTGGCGGCGCCATCCTCGGCGCCCTTGCCGGCAACGCCGTTGAAAACCGCGCGCAGACAAGCTCTGGTCTGGAGGTCACGGTGCGTCTGGACAACGGCGAGACGCGTGTGGTTGCCCAGGCCGCGGACGTGGCCCTCAGCGTGGGCCAGCGCGTCCAGGTGATCAGCGGCGCCGGTCCGACCCGCGTCACGCCGATGTAATCGGTTCGCCCGCCTAGAAAAGCCCGCGCAAGCGGGTTTTTTTTCGCGCCGCGAAATCGCACCGCCAGATCGAACGTAAGAATATGTCGCTCGCCCGCAACGCGGCCCCCCGGGATTTACCCGCGAACGTTACCTTTCCGAGCCTTTTCTCGCCATTTCCTCCATAAGTTTCATGGCGATTCCACGGCCGAAGTGCAATGATTGCGACGGCGCGGCAGTCTGGATTTAATGTAACCACGTGCTTCTGGAAGCCCCGCTTGCTGGCTGGAATTTTTCAGTTTGGTTTCAGCTATTTTCTGTATCCTCGTCGCCTGAATCCCGGGGCGGGGGATGGTTTGCCGAACAGGCAACGTTACGCTGCAATACCTATGCATACCGAGCAAGAACTCCACACCAAGATCGGCGAGATCGTCGAGTCGATCGTCATGAAGAAAGTCACTCCCGACACACAACTGATTGCCACCGGCCTGGTCGATTCGCTCGCCGCCGTGGACATCACGCTGGCGGTCGAGTCCGAGTACGGCTGCAGCATCCCGGCTCCCGAAATCGCAGAGCACCTTCAGTCGGTCCGCGTGCTTGCCGGCTATGTCGCTGCCCATACTTCGTAATACCCGGTTCCTGTCGCACGTCGCTGCGGCAGCGACGGCGGTGGCGTTGGCGGTAGGGGCTTATTGCGGGGCGGACGATCTGCTTAGCCGCGTCGTCAATCCATCGTCATCGCCCTCGGCCATCGCGGCCGACAAGAGCAACTACCTGCCCAACCTCGGGCCGGACTGGGGCACCCAGCACGTCAACCTGAACCGTCTGGGCAATGCCCTGAGCGACGGCACGCTGGTGGTGCTGGGCTCGTCCGAATTGTCCAGCCACGACCTGCGCTTCGTTCCCTACCGATTCTTTCCCGAAGAGCTGAAGGTGCCGACGCTCGCCTACGGCCACGCGATGTTCCAGTCGTATGGCATCGTCAGCGTGCTGGAATCGGTGTCGGATTCGCTCACGCCCAACACACGGCTGGTCATCATGCTGTCGCCGGCCTGGTTTGCCTCGGGCGGGCAGTTGCCGCGCAGCGCTTTTGCCGAGCACGTCACGGGGCCGGTCTGGGACCGGTTGTGGGACCAGCCCAGCACGCGCGAGCAGATGCAGAACTGGATCAGCGACAACGCAAACTGGGGCTTGCTGTGGCTCATCGCCAACGGCCAGGTGTCCGAGCTGAAGGACAAGCTGGCGCTGTGGTGGCATGCACGCCAGGCGCCGGCGCCCGACAAGCCGCGCAGCAAGTTGTCCGTGCCTGCGCACCGCTTCGTGTCCTGGCCGGCGTCGGCCAGGCTCAATTCGGGGCAGTGGTCCCGGATCACGCACGAGGCGCGCGAAGTCGAGCGCAACCTGGGCGGCAACAACCCCTATGACGTGCGCGACGACTACTACAAGCAGTACCTCGCGCCGCTGTACTCGCCCGCGCGCAATGAATTCGCCGACATCGATCCGATCACCCGCACCGAACTGGGCGACCTCTCGCGAGTGATGGCGCTGCTGCAAAAGCGCAAGGTCAAGGCGTACTTCGTCATCCAGCCGTTCAACCCCAAGCTCATCCTGGACGTCGAACGCTTCGATCCGGTGGTGGACGCCATCACCGGCATGTGCACGCGCTATCAGATGGGGTGCCTGGATCTCTACAGCATTCCCTTTGAGCCGGGCATGCTGCGCGACGACATGCACCTGGCCGAACTCGGCTGGGCCATGGCCGATCAAGGCATTGCGGAGTATTTTTCCCGATGAAATTCTTTCGTAAAGACGAAGCCCGCAATGCGGGCGCGCCCTGGGCGCGCCGCTTCTTCTGGCACTTGTGCCTGTATGTAGGCGTGATCCTCGTGTTCGTGCTGCAGGCGCAGCCCACGACCGGCAGCGGCGGACCGATCAAGGTCGAATTCCAATACCAGCAGTTCTGAGCGCACCATGGAACTCTTCGCAAGCTTGAGCTTCTTCGGCGGCGCCCTGTTTGGCGGCCTCGGCCTCGTCGCCTACCGGTCCTCCGGCATGCCGCTGCGCATCGGCTATCGCCACGTCATCGGCGTCATCTGTCTGGGCGTCTGGATGGCGGTGTTCTGGGCGCGGCCCTATCAGCCCATTGCGCTCTTCGCCATCTCTGGCACCGCGCTCTGGGCCATGCGCCGCAACTACATCCCGACCTGGCTGGCGGTGATCATCACGATGACGCCTTTGCTGCTGGTCAAGACCGGCGTATCGCACCTGGGCGCCATGCTCGGATTGTCCTTCGCCACCTTCCGCGCCATCGACGTCCTGCTGTTCGCGCCCCGCAACGAGCGCGTCTCGCCGCTGGATTACTTCATCTACCTGTTCTTCCCGCTGACGCTGCTGGCCGGTCCCATGTACCGCTGGCGCGCCTTTCAGGCCGACCTGAAGCGCGGCTACGAAGGGGTCGATCTGAACACCTGGTTGACCGGGCTGGAACTCATCATGGTGGGCGTGATCCAGAAGTTCGGCCTGGCCGAGCTCATCTGGCGCTACGGTCTGGCCACGCTGGATGCGCACGATTATTCGTTCACGGGCGTGGCGCTGAATGCCTCGCTCTACAGCGCCTACCTGTTCTTCGACTTTGCCGGCTACTCGACGATGGCGATCGGCATCGGCATGCTGTTCGGTTTCACGCTGCCGATCAACTTCCGCAATCCGCTGGCCACGCTGAACCCTCAGGATTTCTGGCGGCGCTGGCACATCAGCCTGTCCGAATGGCTGCGCGACGTCGTGTTCATGCCAATCTACAAGGCGTTGAGCAAGACCCGCTTCTTCGGACGCCACCGGCTTGCGGCGCAGAACATCGGCATCTTCGCGACCCTGCTGGCGATGGGCGTGTGGAACGGCCTGTCGCTGCACTACATCGTCAGCGGCCTGATGTTCGGCGCGTATTCGGTGGGCCACAACCTGCTGATCAACGCCGCGCGCACGCGGCCCGGCTTGCAGGCGTTTCTGGCCAAGCCCGTCATGCGCTTTCTCGGGCGCGTGCTCACCCTGATTCTGGCCGCGCTGGCGCTGTACGTGTTCAGCGGCCGCAGTCCCATCTGACGCCGGGAGCTTCGGCATGCGTTTCGACTTGAAGTCCTTCCAGTTCGTCGACGACGAACGCGCGCCCGACGCGCTGGCCATCGCCGCCGCCGACCGCAGCCTGACATGGGCGCAGTTGCGCACCGAGGCGCAGGCCTGGGCCGATGCCGCCCGCCAGCACGGCGTGGCGCCCGACGTCCCGGTAGCCATCTACGGGCACAAGGAAGCCGCGTTCTTCGTCGCCATGGTCGGCGCGCTGCTCATCGGCGCGCCGTTCGTGCCGGTGGATACCATCTATCCTTCGGAGCGCCTGCGCCGCATCGTGGAGATCGTGCGCGCGGCCGCCGTCTTCGACGCCGCGGCCGGCACGTTTACGGCGGGCGAGGGCGAAGTGCTGCAAGAGCGCGGCCTGGCCTACGTAATGTTCACGTCGGGCAGCACGGGCGATCCCAAGGGCGTGCAGATCGGCCGCGAAAGCGTCGGCCTGCTCGGCGACTGGATGCTCGGCAGCTTTGGTTTGGGTGACGCGCCCGTCTTCATGAATCAGGCGCCGTTCAGTTTCGACCTGTCCATGTACGAGGTCTTCGCCACGCTGGCGTCCGGCGGCAGTTGCGTGCTCAACGCGCGCGAACAGATCGCCGCGCCCGGCCCGTGGATGGAACGGCTGGCCGGCCACGGCATCACGGTGTGGGTGTCCACGCCTTCGTTCGCCCATCAGCAACTGGCCAACCGCGACTTCTCGCCCGCCACGCTGCCGACGCTGCGCACATTCCTCTTCTGCGGCGAGCCTCTGCCGGCAGCGCTGGCCAAGAAGCTGCGCCAGCGCTTTCCCGACGCATCCATCCTGAACACCTACGGCCCGACCGAGGCCACGGTGGCCACCACCTGGATCGAAGTCACCGATGCCGTGCTGGCGGCGCACGACCCCTTGCCGGTCGGACATGCCAAGCCGGATAGTGTGCTGCTGGTGGACGAGGGCGAGATCTGCATCGTGGGCGACCACGTGATGCGCGGCTATCTGAACCGCGCCGACCTGAACGCCGCCAAGCTCTACACCTACGACGACGGCCGCCGCGCGTTCCGCACGGGCGACCTGGGCCTGATGGAAGCGGGCGGGCTGCTGTTCTGCCGGGGCCGCATGGATGACCAGATCAAGCTCAACGGCTATCGCATTGAGCTGGCCGAGATCGACGAGGCCCTGCATGGCCTGCCGGACGTCGAGGCAAGCGCCTGCGCGGTGCTGCGGCGTCCCGACGGCACCGCGGTGCGGCTCATCGGCTTCGTGACGGGGGCAAAGGCGGCGACGCAGGAAGCGTCGCTGCTGGCGCCGGATGCATTGTCCGGCTGGAAGGAGCGGCTGGCCGAGCGCCTGCCGCCGTACATGGTGCCGTCAGAGCTGGTTGCCTGTCCGGCGCTGCCCATGTCGAACAATCACAAGATCGACCGGAAGAAGCTGATCGAAATCTACAGCGCCATTCCGGTCTAGCTGATTACACGCCCATCATGCCGTAGCTCAGGCGAGCCAGGACCATCAACAGGATCTGCGCCGCCACCAGCAGAATCAGTGGCGAGAAGTCGATCGAGGTGCGCGGCAGGATGCGGCGGATGGGATCGAGCAGCGGCGCGGTCAGCGACTGCAGCAGCGGCATCATGGGCGCCATGGGGTTGACCCAGGACAGCACCGCCTGGATCAGCGTCAGCCAGACCACCAGGTTCAGTGCCCACTTCGCGGTCATGATGAGCGCCGAGCCCATGGCGGCGGGCAGCAGCGCGGCGGGGATCAGCGCGCCGATAGCCACCAGCCACAGCAGCACCAGATAGACCAGGGCCGAGAGCCATGCGCACACCAGGCTGGTCCAATCGATCTTGTTGCCCGCGGGAATGATCTTGCGCAGCGGCATCACCAGCCAGTTGGTGGCCCCGTAGATCGCGCGCGCCAGCGGGTTGAAGGGATGCAGCCGTATCGCGTGCATCCAGGCGCGGGCAATCAGTGCCGCGCCAAACAGCGTGAACACGATTTCGAGAAGGAAGCGGAAGATTTCACCGAGCATGGACGCGATCACCCCAAAAAAGAGGAATCAATTGTCGCACGGCCAGACGTAAAAATTGCGTACGGTCCTAGTGCTTCAGTCCCGGTGCAAGGGTCAGCCATTTGGATGGCATGACGCGCAAACGACAAAAAAGCCGCCCGGCAAATACCAGGCGGCTCTGATGAAGCTAACGCTTCGGCGCGTCCGGATTAGGGACGGCCACCCGTCGGGAACGGCCACGACGCGGCGGGGTTCAGCGCGGTCTTCGCGCCCGGGGCAGCAGCCGTGGTCGGCGGCGTGGCGGGCTTCTTCGGAGCGGCTTTCTTCGCAGCGGGCTTCTTGGCGGCGGCAGGCTTCTTTGCGGCGACAGCCGGCTTGGAAGCAGGAGCCTTCTTGGCGGCGGGCGCCTTCTTGGCAGCCGGGGCCTTCTTGGCTACGGCCTTCTTGGCAACCGCTTTCTTGGCGGCCGGGGCCTTCTTGGCGGCAGCCTTCTTGGCTACGGCCTTCTTGGCGGCCGGGGCCTTCTTGGCGACAGCCTTCTTGGCAACAGCCTTCTTGGCGACGGCCTTCTTGGCGACAGCCTTCTTGGCTACGGCTTTCTTGGCGACGGCTTTCTTGGCGACGGCCTTCTTGGCCACAGCTTTCTTGGCGACAGCCTTCTTGGCTACGGCCTTCTTGGCCACAGCCTTCTTGGCGGCCGGAGCCTTCTTGGCGACAGCCTTCTTGGCAACTGCCTTCTTGGCAACGACCTTCTTGGCGGCCGGCGCCTTCTTGGCGGCAACCTTCTTCACGGCCGGCTTCTTGGCGGCTGCGACTTTCTTCACTGCGACTTTCTTGACGGCAGCTTTCTTGGCCGGAGCGGCCTTCTTTGCTACTGCCTTCTTGGCGGCGGGTTTTTTCACCGCTGCTTTCTTGACGGCTTTCTTGGCTGTTGCCATGGTCATGCTCCTTAGGTTCAGGGGTCCCAGAACTTAAACCCGTGCCCCGACCCGCCAATTGGCGGACCGTGCCCGGGCTATTCATCGGCGCATGCCGCTGTTCTGTGCGAGCAACAGCTACTACGGTTTGCGCTAATGAATTCGGCACAGCCATTTGATATGGCCCCCGCTCCTTTGGCGCGAGCCATTTCAAATGGCGCCGGCAGGCAGCCTGTCCACAGGCCGCCGACCGCTTGTTCTACGTGTTCGAAGACACCCTGACCAAGGAGATTGCCATCAAGCCTGTCGCGAACGCGACGCCCATCCGATAGAAGAGGGCGTGCCCGCGCCGGGCTCGATGGCGTACTGCGTTACTCCCAGCTCAGCGTGCCACCGGTTTGGTATTCGATCACGCGAGTTTCAAAAAAGTTGCGTTCCTTTTTAAGGTCGATCATTTCCGCCATCCACGGGAAGGGATTTTCTTCCTGGGGGTACAGAGGTTCGATACCGATCTGCTGGCAACGACGGTTGGCGATGAAGCGCAGGTAGGATTTGAACATGGGTGCGTTCAAGCCCAACACGCCGCGCGGCATCGTGTCTTCGGCGTAAGCGTATTCGAGTTCGACCGCTTTGCGGAAGAGTTCTCGAATTTCTTCGCGGAATTCCGGCGTCCAGAGATGCGGATTTTCCAATTTGACGGTGTTGATCAGATCGATGCCGAAGTTGCAGTGCATGGATTCATCGCGAAGGATGTACATGTACTGCTCGGCAGCGCCGGTCATCTTGTTCTGGCGGCCAAGCGCCAGGATCTGCGTGAAGCCAACGTAGAAGAACAGGCCTTCCATGAGGCAAGCGAAAACGATCAGGGACTTCAGCAGCGTCTGGTCGGCTTCGGGCGTGCCCGTCTTGAAGTTGGGGTCAGCGATCGCGTCGATGAACGGGATCAGGAACTCGTCTTTTGCCCGGATGGACGGCACTTCGTTATAAGCGTTGAAGATCTCGGCTTCGTCCAGATCCAGGCTTTCGACGATGTATTGATAGGCGTGCGTGTGGATGGCTTCCTCGAAGGCCTGGCGCAGCAGGAACTGGCGGCATTCGGGAGCCGTGATGTGGCGGTAGGTGCCCAGCACGATGTTGTTGGCGGCCAGCGAGTCGGCGGTCACGAAGAAGCCGAGATTGCGCTTGACGATGCGGCGCTCGTCCTCGGTGAGCCCGTTCGGGTTCTTCCAGAGGGCGATGTCGCGCGACATGTTGATCTCTTGCGGCATCCAATGGTTGGCGCAAGTGGCCAGGTACTTTTCCCACGCCCACTTGTACTTGAAAGGCACAAGCTGATTGACGTCGGTCTGGCCATTGATGATGCGCTTGTCGGCAACCTTCACGCGTTGCGAAGTTGCCGAGCCGCTGGCGGCCAGGCCGGCAGCGTGTTCAGGCGCAGCCGGCGTGGGCATGGCGGTATCGCCGAACACACCCGTCGCCGCCCGAACTTCCGGGGCAGCCTGACCACCCGCCGCGGGTGCGGCAGGTTGTGCAGGTTGCGTGGCGGTGGTGTCGTCGTCCCAATTAATCATGATTCATTCTCCGGATGCGGTTATTGGCAGGCTTCGCACTCTTCGAAGCCGGGGTCACCCGGCCGCATGGTGCAAACCGCTCCGAGAATTTCGGGTTCCGGCAAAACAGGTGCTGCGCCCATGGCCGAAGCCGTGGAATGGCCGCTTGCGCTGACAGCGTTCAGTTCGCCGCCGCGTCCGGTGGACTTCTCGGCGCTGGTGGCGCCAAGGGTACGCAGGTAGTACGTGGTCTTCAGGCCACGCGTCCATGCCAGCTTGTAGGTGTCGTCCAGTTTCTTGCCCGATGCGCCGGCCATGTAGATGTTCAGCGACTGGGCTTGATCGATCCACTTCTGGCGGCGCGACGCGCATTCAACCAGCCAGCTCGGTTCGACTTCGAACGCGGTGGCGTAGAGTTCGCGGAGTTCGGAAGGTACGCGATCGATGCGGGACAGGCTGCCGTCGAAGTACTTGAGGTCGGCGACCATGACTTCGTCCCAGAGACCGAGTTTCTTCAGGTCACGCACGAGGTAATCGTTAACGACCGTGAACTCGCCGGAGAGATTCGATTTGACGTACAAGTTCTGGAAAGTGGGTTCGATGCACGCAGATACGCCAATGATATTGGAAATAGTGGCGGTTGGGGCGATTGCGATGCAATTGGAGTTGCGCATGCCGTGTTCTTTGATGCGCGTACGCAACGTATCCCAATCGAGCGTGCTCGATTCATCAACGTCGACGTGACCACCACGTTCATCACGCAGCATCTTCAACGTGTCTTGCGGCAAGATGCCACGCGACCACAACGAGCCTTCATACGATTGATAGCGGCCGCGCTCTTCAGCGAGCAGGCTCGACGCGAAGTAGGCGTGATAGCACACCGCTTCCATCGAACGGTCCGCGAATTCAACAGCGGCTTGCGATGCGTACGGCACGCGCATCATCTGCAGGCAATCCTGGAAGCCCATGATGCCCATGCCCACCGGACGATGGCGCGCGTTGGAATTGCGAGCCTTGTCGACGGCGTAGTAGTTGATGTCGATCACGTTGTCGAGCATGCGCATGGCAATGCTGACCGTGCGCTTGATCTTGTCGTGGTCCAGTTCGAAACCGCCGCCGGCAGCCGGCTTCATGTGAGCGACCAGATTCACGGAACCCAGGTTGCAAACTGCGATTTCAGATTCGTTGGTGTTCAGCGTGATCTCGGTGCACAGGTTCGAGCTGTGGACGACGCCCACGTGCTGCTGCGGCGAACGGATGTTGCACGGATCCTTGAACGTGATCCACGGGTGGCCGGTTTCGAACAGCATCGACAGCATCTTGCGCCACAGCGTCAGCGCCGGCATCTTCTTGAAGAGCTTCAGTTCGCCGCTGGCGACGCGGGCTTCGTAGCCCACGTAGGCTTCTTCGAAGGCGCGGCCGTACTTGTCGTGCAGGTCGGGGCAGTCGGACGGCGAGAACAGCGTCCACTCACCGCCTTCCATGACGCGCTTCATGAACAGGTCGGGAATCCAGTTCGCCGTGTTCATGTCGTGCGTGCGGCGGCGCTCGTCGCCGGTGTTCTTGCGCAGTTCCAGGAATTCTTCGATGTCCAGGTGCCACGACTCGAGGTACGTGCAGACCGCACCCTTGCGCTTGCCACCCTGGTTCACGGCGACAGCCGTGTCGTTGACGACCTTCAGGAACGGCACGACGCCCTGGCTTTCGCCGTTGGTGCCCTTGATGTGGCTGCGCAGCGCGCGGACCGGGGTCCAGTCGTTGCCCAGGCCGCCGGCGTACTTGGCCAGCAGCGCGTTTTCCTTGATGGCGTCGTAGATGCCTTCCAGATCGTCGGAGACGGTGGTCAGGTAGCACGACGACAGTTGCGAGTGCAGCGTGCCCGAGTTGAACAGCGTCGGCGTGGAGCTCATGAAGTCGAACGAGGACAGGATCTCGTAGAATTCGATCGCGCGCGCTTCGCGGTTGGTCTCGCGCAGCGCCAGGCCCATGGCCACGCGCATGAAGAAGACCTGCGGCAGTTCGATGCGGGTGCCGCGGATGTGCAGGAAGTAGCGGTCGTACAGCGTCTGCAGGCCGAGGTAGCCGAACTGCAGGTCGCGCTTGGCGTTCAGTGCCTTGCCCAGCTTGGTCAGGTCATAGTTGGCCAGTTCGGGCGACAGCAGTCCGCCTTCGATGCCGCGGGCAATGAACGTGGGGAAGTATTCGGCGTAGCGCGTGCCCATGCCGTCTTGCGAGACTTCCTCGCCCAGCACTTCCTTGCGGATCGTGTGCAGCAGCAGACGGGCGGTGACCTGGCTGTAGGCCGGATCCTTTTCGACCAGCGCGCGCGCGGACAGAATGGCGGACTTGAAGACTTCGTCGACGGGGATGCCGTCGTACAGATTCTTGACCGTTTCCTTCAGGATGGCTTCGGCGTCGATGAACTCGGACAGGCCTTCGCCGGCGGCGACGATGGTCGCGCGCAGTTCGGCGACATCCAGCGGACGGCGCACGCCGCCGTCGGTGACGTTCAGCACGTGTTCCTGCGGCGCGGCGGCGGCCTTCTGCTGGCCTTCGGCGGCAGCAGCGGCGGCGCGTTCCTGCGTGCGCTTTTCGCGGTACAGGACGTAGGCGCGCGCGACGTCATGCTCGCCAGAGCGCATCAGCGCCAATTCGACCTGGTCCTGGATGTCTTCAATATGGAAGGTGCCGCCGTTGGGGCGGTTGCGAACCAGCGCGTTGACGGCCTGGCCGGTCAGCGTTTCGACCAGTTCGCGCACACGCGCGGACGCGGCGCCTTGGCCGCCATTGACGGCCAGGAAGGCCTTGGTCATGGCGATGGCGATCTTGCTGGGCTCAAAGCCAACCACCGAGCCATTGCGGCGGATGATGTTGTAGCTGGCCCATTGGCCGCTATTGGCGTCGGCGGGGGAGTCGGTTTGGGAGGGCGGCACGGCCGAAGGCCGGGTCACAGAGGCGATCGTAGTCTGCATGGAAGCTCCTGTGCGAAAAAGCGCGTAGATAACGGCATGACGGCGTCATGTCGGGTCAAAATTGGATCTTGTAATGGGGGTCGCAACGTCCGGACAGGCTAGTCCGAAAGGCGTGGCCGGCGGGAATCCGCGCTTGGGCGACCACAAGATGTAGTGTAGCACCCCTCGTTGGACACTAATTCTAGTGATCGAGGTTTACAGGGACAAGAAGAAGATAAGACGAATCCCACAAAAGATTGTAACCAAATGCACTAGGCGCGCCCCGTAAGGCGCGCCCAGGTCAGTGACCACTCAGACCGGCTGTTTATGCGGTTTTCCGCAAGGCGGTGGCGTGCGAAGCCGGTGCTGTATAGCTCTGCATGAGTCGGGCCAATTCGGTCCGATACTTGTCGACATTCGCGGTCTTAACGTGGCCAAAACCGCGAATGTTTTCTGCCAGGGCGGCGATTGTAGCCGCTTGCGCGTGGTTGTCCGAGGTCAACCCTTCAACGAGCTGGTCTATGGTTCGGCGGTACTCCTGGACCAGCGCCCGTTCCATCTTGCGCTCGGCCGTGTGGCCAAACGGATCGAACCACGTGCCGCGCAGGCCCTTCAAACGCGTCAGCAATTTCAGTGCCGACATCGTGCGCGGACCCAGCGTCATCTTGCGGGGCACGCCGGTGCGCGGGTCCTTGCGCGCGAAGATGGGCGGCGCCATGTGAAAGCGCAGGCTGTACTCGCCCTCGAACTGTCCCTCGAGCTGCGCCTTGAACGCGTCGCCGGTGTAGAGGCGCGCCACTTCGTACTCGTCCTTGTAGGCCATGAGCTTGTACAGACCGCGCGCCACCGCCATCGCCAGGCGGGGCGTCTTGGCGTCCGGCGCCAGTTCCCGTTCGCGCGCCGCGACGGCGTCGACGACCTGCTGGTAGGTGCGGGCGTACGCGGCATCCTGATAAGCCGTCAGGTCTTCGATGCGGCGCGCCACGGCGCGTTCGAACGTTTCGGGGACGTGGAGCTGCACGACCTGGGCGCGCGGACGCAGCGCGCCTTCCAGCGCGTCGGGTTGATGCGCGGCAAGCCGGCCGCTGTCGAACGCGGCGCGGTTGGCCGCGACCGCCACGCCGTTCAACTCGATCGCGCGATAGATGGCGGCCTGCGACAGCGGCACGCCGCCGCGCTGCCACGCATAGCCCAGCATGAACATGTTGGACAGGATGCTGTCGCCGAACAGCGCCAGCGCCGCCGCGTGTGCGTCGATCGCCGCCGTGTGCGTATCGCCGGCCGCATGCTTGATCTTGGCCAGCAGCGCCTCGGGGCGCATCGCGGCGTCGGGATTGCGCGTGAAGTCGGAGACGGGCGCCACGTAGGTGTTCACCGTGACCTTGGTGTGGCCGCGGCGCAGGGCGCCGAGCGAATCGGGCGCCACGGCAGCGACCGGATCGCACAGGATCGCCGAGTCGGCCTGCTGCCAGTCCAGACGTACGGGGCCGGCGGTCGCGCCGGCGGGGGCCAAGCGGATGTGGCTGACGACGGTGCCGCCTTTCTGCGCCAGTCCGGTCAGGTCCAGCACCGCGGCCGACAGGCCTTCCAGGTGCGCGGCCATCGACACGATGGCGCCAATGGTGATGACGCCGGTGCCGCCCATGCCGGCGACCAGCAGGCGATACGGATGGTCCAGCGCGGGGAGATCGGGCTGCGGCAGGCCGGCAATCATGCCTTGCAAGCGCTCCTGGTCGGCCTTCGGCGCGGCGCTCTTTCTGGGCTTGCCGCCCATCACGGACACGAAACTGGGGCAGAAGCCCTCCGCGCAGGAATAGTCCTTGTTGCAGCTCGACTGATCGATCGCGCGCTTGCGGCCGTACGGCGTTTCCAGCGGAACGACCGACAGGCAGTTCGACTTCACGCCGCAGTCGCCGCAGCCTTCGCACACCGCGCTGTTGATCAGCATGCGGCGCGCCGGATCCGGAAACTGGTTCTTCTTGCGGCGGCGGCGCTTTTCGGCGGCGCAGGTCTGGTCATGGATCAGCACGGTCACACCGGGGATTTCGCGCAACTCGCGCTGAAGCGCGTCCAGCTCGCGCCGGTGGTGGACCTTGATGCCGGGGCCCAGGTCCACGCCCTGATATTTTTCGGGCTCGTCGGTGGTGACCACGATGCGCGCCACGTTCTCGCCGCGCAGCTGCTGGCAGATCTGGGGCACGGAGATGGGGCCGTCCACGGGCTGCCCGCCCGTCATCGCCACGGCATCGTTGAACAGGATCTTGTAGGTGATGTTGGCGCGCGCCGCGACGGCCTGGCGGATGGCCAGGTAGCCCGAGTGGTAGTACGTGCCTTCGCCCATGTTCTGGAAGATGTGCGGCATCTTCGTATAGCGGGACAGGCCGATCCAGTCGACGCCTTCGCCGCCCATCTGCGTGAGGCCGCCCGTGTCGCGGTCCATCCATGCAGCCATGTAGTGGCAGCCCACGCCGGACAGCGCCTGGCTGCCCTCGGGCACCTTGGTCGAGGTACTGTGCGGACAGCCCGAGCAGAAATAGGGGCGGCGGCGCATGCCGTCTGCGTCGTTGGACAGCGGGGCCTGACATTCGAAGGCCGACAGGTCGCGGCCCATGGGCATGCCGGCGGCGCGCGACAGCCAGCCGGCCAGCGGCGCGGCCAGCAGCGACGGGCGCAGTTGGCCGGCGGACGGCACCATCGGCTCGCCGTCCAGCCCCTTCTTGCCTACGACCGTCGGGCGCTCCGGCAGGTTGAACAGCATGTCCTTGATCTGGCTTTCGACCACCGCGCCTTTTTCCTCGACGACCAGGATGTGCGACAGGCCGCGCGCGAATTCGAGCAGGCGGCCAGTGTCCATCGGCCAGGTGAGACCCGGCTTGTAGATGCGCACGGGCGCATTCGCCGTGACCGTATCCACGCCCAGCCGCGCCAGCGCTTCCATGGTGTCCAGGTGCGCCTTGCCCACCGTGACGATGCCCACCGTTGCCTTGGGCGCCGGACAGGTCAGCTTGTCCAGGCTGTGGCGGCGCGCGAACGCGGCGACCGCCTTCATGCGCAGGTTCATGCGCGTCTCGACAGCCAGCGACAGGAAGTCGCGCGCCGAATACTCAAGCGAGCCGGGCGGCATGTCCGGGTCCGCGGGCATGTCGTAGGTCTGGATCGGGGCAGGGGTGAAGGAGTGGCCGCTTTCGATGGTCTCGGACACTGCCTTGAACGCGACCCACGTGCCCGCATAACGCGACAGCGCCCAGCCCCACAACGCGAAGGTCTCGTATTCGTCGATGGACGTCGGATGCACGATGGGCATCTGCCAGCCGATCAGCGAGGCTTCGCTGGCGTGCGGGATCGAGGAGGACACGGCGGTGTGGTCGTCGCCCACCACTACCAGGACGCCGCCGTTGCGCGACGCGCCCGCGGCATTGCCGTGATGTAGCGCGTCGCCGGCGCGGTCCACGCCCGGGCCCTTGCCGTACCACATGGCGAACACGCCATCGACGTTGCGGTCGTCGCGTACGCCCGCCTGCTGCGTTCCCATGACCGCGGTCGCCGCCATGTCTTCGTTGATGCCTGGCAGGAAGCTGATCTGGTTCGCGTCCAGCGCCTTCTGCGCCTTCCACATGGCCATGTCCACGCCGCCCAGCGGCGATCCGCGATATCCCGACACGAAGCCGGCGGTATTCAGGCCGCGCTCGCGGTCCACCCGGCGTTGCGTGAGCATCATGCGAACCAGGGACTGCGTGCCGGTCAGGAAGATGCGGCCGGACTCGCGCGTCAGGTTGTCAGCGAGCTGATACTCAAGGTCCAGCTCGGGTGCGGCGGCGGGGGTACCGTCCATAGTCAATGCTCCTCGTATTTGGCACCATGATAGGTTCGCGAGGGATCAGGTTTATTGCGTTTTCGGATCGTGCTATCCCTATAATTCGCAATGAACATTTCGTATTCGAAGAAAACCAGGAGACAAACGAATGGACAAGACCGATATCGGCATCCTCAAGGCCCTGCAGGAGGACGGCCGGGCCTCGGCGCAGCAGCTTTCCGAAAAGGTGGGACTGTCCGCCGCGCCGGTGTGGCGGCGGGTGAAAGCGATGGAGGCGAGCGGGGTGATCCAGGGCTATAGCGCCCAGGTCGACCGCAGCAAGGTGGGGCTGGGCTGCATGTTTGCGCAGATCAGCCTGGAGCGGCACTCGGCCAACACGGTCGAGAACTTCGAGCGGTCGGTGCGTGACGCGCCGGAAATCCTGGAGTGCTATGCGGTCACCGGAGATTCGGATTTTCTGTTGAAGATCCTGGTGGAAAGCCCGGAAGCCTATGACCGCTTCCTGCACCGGTTCCTTTTCAACATGCCGGGCATCCGGCAGACGCGCACCATCGTGGCGCTGCGCGAGATCAAGCACGAACAGCGGTTGCCGCTCTAAGCCGCGGCACGCGCTCTATATATAGAGAGGGGCGGTGTCGCTTGAAACCAACGCATTTTTGCGGTTTCCGCGCGGATTCCAGGCGCGCTCGCGGTCGCACTGTTGCGCATTTGCACATCGCGCGGATCTCCGTTGATTCTTCCCTGACGCCTATTTAGAGTGCGTGAAGTCCGCTGCGCCTGGGACGTGCCGGTGTGATCGGCGCGGCGCGTCGGCGGACGTCTTGAGGAAGTCATGAGCAGTGTGTTTTTGCGTACGGCAGGCGTTGCCTGCGCCCTCGTGATCCTGGCCGGTTGCGCCGCCAGGAAGCCCGCCGCCATTACCGAGGCCGAGCCCGCGGAAGCGCCCAAGCCGGTGGCCTGCACGCCCGCCAAGGCCGGTGATCCGATGATCGGCACCTGGCTGTCGAATTCGCGTCCCCGCGATGTGGCCGGCGACATGCAGTCGCTGATCGTGCTGTCGGCCGACGGCACGATGTCCTACGAATCCCTGCTCAAGATCGGCCGCAAGACGCGTCCCGCGCTGCGGGAGACGGGCTGCTGGAGCGTGGCGGACGGCGTTTACACGATGCGCACCACCAAATCGGCGGGCGAGCCGGTGGATGCCACCGATCCGATCTATCTGAACCGCTACCGCGTCGAAAAGGTCGAGAAGACCAAGTTGTCGCTGCGCGAGCTCAAGACCGGCGGCATGCAGCTCATCGCGCGCCGCATGCCGGCGGGCTATCGCCTCCCGTATTGAGCGTTGCGCCGGGCGGACACTTCGCCCGGCGGTTTCGCCAAGCGGGCCGGGCTGCGGTAAGGTGCGGGCTTCGACTTTCGCCCCGCCGCCGGTTATCCATGCCCGCCCTGTCCTCCGAAGCACGCGCGATCGCGCTGCTGGCGCTGGCCGCCTTCGTCAGCGCCAGCGCTTTCCGTATCTGTGATCCCATGCTGCCGCAATTGGCGGCGGAGTTCGGCACCACCACCGGACAGGCTGCGCGCGCGGTCACGGCGTTTGCCGTGGCGTATGGCGTGCTGCAGATGTTCTTCGGTCCGGTTGGCGACCGATATGGCAAGTACCGTGTTGTCAGCGTCGCCACCGTGGCGTGCGCGCTGGGTAGCGCCGGCGCCGTGATGGCCGGATCGCTCGACATGCTGGTGTTCTGCCGCGCCTTGTCGGGCGCCGCGGGCGCGGGCATCGTGCCGCTGTCCATGGCCTGGATCGGCGACAACGTCCCCTACGAGCGCCGGCAGGCGACGCTGGCGCGCTTTCTGACCGGCACCATCCTCGGCATGTCCGCCGGCCAGCTTGCGGGCGGCCTGTTCGCCGACACCGTCGGCTGGCGCTGGGCCTTCGCCGCGCTCGTGGCGGGTTATCTGATCGTGGGCGTGCTGCTGCATCTGGAAGTGCGGCGCCAGCGCGCGGCCGGCTTTGCGCAGGTCGATCCCAGCGCGCCCCGGCAGGGCTTCATCGCGCAGGCGCGGCTGGTGCTCAGCGCCCCGTGGGCGCGCGTGGTGCTGGCGACGGTGTTCATCGAAGGGCTGCTGGTGTTTGGCGCGCTGGCTTTTGCGCCCTCGTACCTGCACGAGCGATTCGACATCTCGCTGACTGCCGCCGGCGCGCTGGTCGCCGTGTACGCGGTGGGCGGGCTGATCTACACGGTGGTCGCGGGGCGCATCCTCAAGCGGCTCGGCGAGCGCGGTCTGGCTGTTGCGGGTGGATTGGTGCTGGGCGTGGCGTTCCTGTCGTACCTGTTGGGGCCGGTGTGGATGTGGAGCCTGTTGGCCAGCGTCCTGGCGGGTTTTGGGTATTACCTGCTGCACGCGACGCTGCAGACGAACGCAACGCAGATGGTGCCGTCGGCGCGCGGCACGGCGGTCGCGTGGTTCGCGTCGTGCCTGTTCATGGGACAGGCGGCGGGGGTGGCGCTGGCG
>NZ_JCBANC010000075.1:0-27925 GCF_059760815.1 Achromobacter sp. 1012554356
CGTCTCCACGCCGGCAGCACCGGCCGCCGCCCCCGCCGCGCCCGCGGCAGGCGCCGGTCTGGGCGGCCTGTTCAAGCGTCTGGTCGGCTGGCTGACCGGTGGCTCCGAACCCGCCAAGCCCGCCCCCGCTGCCGCCGAGGAAACCGCCAAGCGCGCGGGCTCGTCGCGTGGCAAGGGCCGCGGTGGCCATGATGGCCAGGAACGCCGCGGCGAACGCCACGGCTCCGACCGCAACCGCAACCGCCGCGGTGAAGGCCGTGGCGAAGGCGCCGAGGCCTCCGAAGGCGGCCGTCATCACGTGCGCGGCAACCGCCGCTCGGATGCCGAGCGCGGCGATCGCAACAACCGTGGCGAAGGCCGCGGCGAGCGCGACACGCCGGCCGCCACCCAGGCAGCCCTGGCGTCCGCCCGTCCTGAACAATCGCCCGAGCTCAATGGTGAAGACACCGGCGCCGGCCGCAATCGCCGCCGTGGCCGTGGCCGCAACCGCCGCGAGGAAGGTCAATCCGACGCGCCGATGAGCGAACAGGAAAGCATGGTCGCCGCCTTGGCCCAGACGGTCGCCACCGCGCTGCCGGACGCCAAGTCGGATGCCAAGCCCGCCGCCGAAGCCCAGGACGACGTTGACGCTGACGAGTCTGCCGACACGTTCGCCGGTGCTGAAGGCGCCGAAGGCGCCGCGGATCCCGAGCGCAAGCGCCGCCGCCGCCGCAGCCGCCGTGGCCGTCGCAGCCAGGACGAAGCCGGTTTGGCCGGTACCGACGAGCAGCAGGAAGACGGCGCTGAAGATGCTGGCGAACAGCAGGCCGAAGGCGTTGAAGCCCAAGCCGCCGCGCCCGTCCAACCGGCCGCCGAGCAAGCCGCTCCCGCCCCCGTGCAGCAGGTTCAAGCGCCGGCCCAGCCCGTGCAGACCGCCGCCCAACCCGTGCAAGTCCAGGCCGAACCGGTTCAAGCCCCCAAGGCTCAGCCCGTCCAAGCCGCGGCCGAGCCGGCAGTTGAGCCCTCGGCGCAGCCCGCTGCCGAGCCCGTGACCCAACCGGCAGCCGAGCCCGTCCAACCGGTGCAGACTGCGCCGCAAGCGACCCCGCCCGTTGCTGTGCAACCCGCCAGCGAGGCTTCGGCCCCCGCGGCGCCGGTCCAGGCCCCCGTGGAAGCGCCCGCCGCCGAACCCGTGGTTCAGACGCCGGCAGTTGCGCCCGTTGCTCCGGCCCCCGCGCCGGTCGCGCCGGCCAGCGCGCAACAGCCCATCGTGGTGCCTGCCGTTGCCCCCGCTGCCAAGGCGCAAGCCCTGCACGACGTGGTCAACGCCGCTGGCCTGAAGTGGGTGGAAACCGACCCGGAACGCCACGCGCAAACGCAGCAGCGCATTGCCTCCTCGTATACGCCGGTCCGTCTGGGCCGCGAACGCAAGCCGGTGACGCCCGTCTCGAACGAGCCGCTGGTCCAGGTCGAAACGCGTCACTAAGCCGCAAGGCCGTCAGGGCCTCGCCCTGACAGACACAGCACCCCGCACGCCGGAAACGGTCTGCGGGGTGTTTTTTTATGGCGTCAGTCGCCCGACGAGCGGCGCGACTGCGGATCGAGCGCCCGGCCCGCCTCCTCCACGAAGGCTTCCGCCAGGGCCGAATGCGGCATATGGCGCGCCCACAGAATGCCCATCCGGCGCAGCGGCGCGCGCCCGGGCAGCAGCACGCGCTTGACGCGGCGGCTGTCGAGCCAGTCCGGCGCCCAGTCGGGCACCAGCGACACCCCCAGCCCCTCCGACACCATGCAGGCGATGCCCATCAGGCCGTCGACCTCCAGGCGCTCGCGCGGCGCGATGCCGTGCTGCCG
Source organism: Achromobacter sp. 1012554356 (assembly GCF_059760815.1). Taxonomy (NCBI): domain Bacteria; kingdom Pseudomonadati; phylum Pseudomonadota; class Betaproteobacteria; order Burkholderiales; family Alcaligenaceae; genus Achromobacter; species Achromobacter sp. 1012554356. Next base: position 1,834 of record NZ_JCBANC010000075.1, read on the forward strand.
CAGATACTGGTCGGCCAGACGCCCGCCCCAGACGTTGCGGTCGTAGCGGATGAAGGGTTGTGTGCGCATCAGCTCGTGCGCATCGTTGCCCGGCGTATCGGGCGGCGCAAGCACAACGAGCGGCTCCTCGGTCACCTGCTTCCAGGCATAGCCCTTGGACAGGTTGAACTGCGGCTTGACGATGAACGCCGCGTCCAGGTCGCCGTTGATGACGCGGTGGTACAGATGGTTGGAGGTGCCGGGTTCCATGAAGACCGCCAGCTTGGGCATCCGCCGGTACAAGCGGGCCAGCACGATAGGCATGATGCCGGTCAGGGCCGAGGCCGAGACGCCCAGCCGCAGCTCGCCGAGCGGCGCGTCGTCCGTGGCGCTGGCTCGCAGGTCGCGCACCTCGCGCAGCACGCTGCGGGCACGCTCCAGCACCTTCAGGCCGGCTTCGGTCGCCTTGACGCTGCGGCCGACGCGCTTGACCAGCGTGGCGCCCAGTTCTTCTTCGAGCGTGCGCACGCGCGCGGCAATGGCGGCGGGCGTCAGGTCCAGCCGCCGCGCCGCCTCGGCCAGCGAGCCGCTTTCGATGACCGATACAAAGCTCTGCACATATCGCGTATCCACGGTCTCCCCTTCTTGTAGCTGTGTGGCGCGACGGGTGGCAGACCACAACAATTTTATGGATTGAACCCATTAAACAGCAGATGTTCGGTGGGCGGATCGGTGCCAGAATCGGAAATTGCAGCCGCGCGGCCGCGGCGCGTCCTTTTCATCCATCCAATAACGAGTAGAGACATGACGACCCCTGCCCGCATTCCCGGCGTTTTTTCTCCGGTCCTCACGCCGTTCGATGAGCGCTATCGCCCGGCCTTGGGACGCTACGTGAAGCACTGCCGCTGGCTGCGCGAGCAGTCCGTCGGACTGGCGATTTTCGGCACCAACTCCGAGGCGAACTCGTTGTCGCTCGCGGAAAAGCACACGCTGCTGGATGCGCTGCTGGAAGCGGGCGTGGAGCCGTCGGCCCTGATGCCCGGCACGGGCGCGTGCGCGCTGCCCGACGCCATCGCGCTCACGCAGCATGCCGTGCGCAGCGGCAGCATGGGCGTGCTGGTGCTGCCGCCCTTCTACTACAAGGGCGTCAGCGACGAAGGCCTGTTCCGCTACTTTGCCGAGCTGATCGAAGGCGTCGGCGACGACAAGCTGCGCCTGTACCTGTATCACATCCCGCCCGTCAGCCAGGTGCCGCTCAGTCTGGACCTGATCGACCGTCTGCTGACCCGCTATCCCGGCATCGTGGCGGGCGTGAAGGACAGCGGGGGCGACTGGGCCAACACGGCGGCGATGATCGAGCGTTTCACGCCGCGCGGATTCCAGGTCTATGCGGGCAGCGAGGCATTCCTGCTGCAGACCCTGCGCGCGGGCGGCGTCGGCTGCATCACGGCCACGGGCAACGTCAATCCGGGTCCCATCGTGGCCCTGCAGCAGCGCTGGCAGGAGGCTGACGCCGACGCGCGCCAGGCCGGGCTGAACGCCACCCGCAACGTGTTCCAGCAGTTCCCCATGATTCCCGCGATGAAGGCGGCCATCGCCTGGAAGTCGGGCGACGCGGCATGGGCCACGGTGCGCCCGCCCCTGGTCGAGCTGAACGCCGCGCAGACGGACGCACTGAAGACCGCATTGCAGGCCAATGGTTTTGACATGCCGGGCGCCGACTCGCTGTCCGACGCCTGAGCGCCGGGTCCCGCGCGCGGACGGTCACGACTGCCCGTCCGCTGTCTGCTTTCTGGACGCGGTCAGCTCACGACGCCGATGTTCCAAGGCACGAACTCGTGATCGCCCAACCCCAGCAACTCGCTCTTGCTGCGGGCGCCCGAGGCCACGCGCAGGATCTCCTCGAAGATCCGCTGCGCCACCTCTTGCAGCGTGGCGGTACCGTCCAGGATGTCGCCGCAATTGACGTCCATGTCTTCGGTCAGCCGTTCGTACATCGGGGTGTTGGTGGCAAGTTTCAGCGACGGCACCGGCTTGGCGCCGAACATCGAGCCGCGGCCCGTTGTGAAGCAGATCATGTTGGCGCCGCCGGCGATCTGCCCCGTTGCCGACACCGGATCGAACCCCGGCGTGTCCATGAACACCATGCCCGGCTGGCGGACGGGTTCCGCGTAGCGATAGACCTCCATCAGCGCCGTGGTGCCGCCCTTCATTGACGAGCCCAGCGACTTCTCGAAGATGTTGGCCAGACCGCCCATCTGGTTGCCGGGACTGACCTTGCCGTTGATCTGCACGTCGCGGCCCGGTGAATACTCTTCCTTCCACCAGCGGATGCGCTGGACCAGCCTCTCGCCGACTTCGCGGCTTCGGGCCCGCGACGTCAACGTATGTTCAACGCCATAGATCTCCGGCGTCTCGGACAGGATGGCCGTGCCGCCGTGGCGCACCAGGATGTCCATGGCCGCGCCCAGCGCAGGATTGGCGGTGATCGACGAGAAGCCGTCAGAGCCGCCGCACTGCAGGCCGATCTTTAGGTGACGCGCGGACACCGGCTCGCGGCGCACGTCATTGGCGGCGGGCAGCATCGTCTTCACGGCAGCGATGCCGGCTTCGATCGTTTTGCGGGTGCCGCCGGTCTCCTGCATGATGAACGTCTGCAGCCGCGCGCCTGCTTCCAGGCCCTGGTCCTTGAGCAGCGCATCGAGCTGGTTGCGTTCGCACCCCAGGCCGACGATCAGCACGCCCGCGAAATTCGCATGACAGGCGTACCCGCCCATCGTGCGCCGCAAGAGGTCCATGGGCTCGCCGGACATTTCCATGCCGCAGCCCATGCCGTGACTCAACGCCACCACGCCGTCCACGTTGGGATAGGCAGCCATAACCTCTTCCGTGAATGCGGACGCAATCCGGTGCACCACCGTGGCCGAACAGTTCACGGTGGCGAGGATGCCGATATAGTTGCGCGTGCCCACCTGGCCGTTAGCGCGCACGATGCCCTGGAATTGCGCCTGCTCCGATTCGGGCAGCACGGGCGTCGGCACGTAGTCACGGGCATGTGCGTAGTCGCGGTCGAACTCCTGAAAGTCCATGTTGTGCGAATGCACGTAGGTGCCGGCGGGAATGTCCGTCGCGGCAAAGCCGATGCACACGTTGTATTTCAGGATGGGTTCGCCCGCCCGCAGATCGCGCGCCGCGATCTTGTGCCCGGCGGGCACCTGGCTGCGGCTGACCAGGTCTTCGGAAGGCACGGCGGCGCCGATGCCGATGGGCACGCGCGCCACCACGACGTTGTCGGCGGAATGCAGCCGGATGACGGGACCGGCGGCGCGTTTTTCGGTGAAGTCGATCATTTCGTTGTCCTATTCACTCCGGCTTGATGCCGATGTCGCGGATCAGCACCGACCAGCGCGGCAGTTCAGCGCCCACGAATCGGCTGAAGGCGGCTGAGTCGCTGCCGACCACCGTGAAGCCCTGCTCGCTCAGCTTGGCCTGCATGTCGTTCTGCGCCAGCGCCGTGCGGATCGAAGCGGAAAGCTTGTCGACCACGGACTTGGGCGTCTTGGCCGGCGCAAAGACGCCGTACCAGGTCGAGACCTCGAAGTCCTTGAAGCCCGATTCGGCCAGTGTCGGAATCTCGGGCGCTTTCGGATCGCGCTTCAGACTGGTGATGGCCAGCGGGCGGACCTTGCCCGAGGCGATGTGCGGCAGCGCCACCGGCAGGTTCGCGAACATGTAGGGCACATGGCCGCCCAATACGTCGGCGATGGCCGCCGACTCGCCCTTGTAGGGCACGTGCGTGACCTTCGTGCCGACCCGGTGCGCGTACAGCTCGCCGGCGATGTGCTGCGGGCCGCCCTGCCCGGACGACGCGTAGCTCAGCGCGCCGTTGCCGGCCTTGCGGATGTGCTCGGTGAGCTCGCCGACGCTCTTGACGTCAATCAGCGCCGGATTGACCACGAGGATGAGAGGCATGGTCACGACCTGCGACACCGGCTCGAAATCGGTCTCGGGCTTGAACGGCAGCGTGGGGAACAGGGACGGCGCCACGACCATGGTGGATTGCGATCCGAGAAACAGTGAATAGCCGTCTGCGGGCGAGCGCGCAACGTTGTCTGCGGCAATGGTGCCGGTGGCGCCCGCGCGGTTTTCCACCACGATCTGCTGGCCCAGGCTCTCGGACATCTTGGCGCCGACCAGACGGGCCACGATATCCGCGCCGCCGCCCGGTGCAAAACCGACGACCATGCGCAAGGGCTTGTTCGGGAACTCGTCGGCCAAGGCGGCGGACGAGACGGTGGCCAAGGCAACGGCCAGACCGGCGGCGCCGGCCATGCGCGCCATGTGGCGCACCTGCGTACAGGGGTATTTCATCTGAGTCTCCGTGTGCCGCCTGCCGGGCCTGGCCGCCATCGCCCGTGCAGCGGCGGATCGAAGCCCCGAGCGACGGCTCGTTGTGGTTTTGGGTGTCGCCAGGGCATTCTGGCCATTGCACTCAACACCAACAAGTACGTGGACACGCAGTCAAAACATAATTTTTTTGTGGTTTCAGCAGCGACGTGCATCCGTGCCATGCGCCGCGCCGGGGCGAAAAAAAACCACCCCGAAGGGTGGTTTTCAAGATCTGCGAGCAGGACGCCCGCTCAGGCGAGCGCGCCCCGCGGGGGCATGCGATCAGAACTGGTACGTGTAGGTGAGCTGCACCACGTCCAGGCCCGGGTTCGGGCGCTTGATGCTGGCGTTCGAGAAGTGCGAGTAACGCACGCCGATACGGTTGTTGGGCGTGACCAGGAAGCCCACGCCGACGTGGTCGCCGAACTGGAACGCCGTGCTGATGTTTTCGTTGGCAAAGCGCGTGCTGGAGAACAGCGTGGCGCCGATACCCGCTTCGATGTAGAAGCGTTCGCCGGTCCACCAGCGGAACATCGGGATGGCGCTGAACTGCCAGACGTGACCCGGCGAGCGCGAGCCATCAGCCTGCCAGTACGACGCGCCGAATTCGGGCGTCAGGTCCAGACGCCCCCAATTGCCGCCGAATTGATAGGTCCAGACCGAGGCAGTTTCGTAATTCAGGGTCAGGCGCTTGTAGTGGTCACCAATGCCATAGTGCAGGCTGACGCCGCCTTGGGTGCCCTCGGACGACTGGGCGCTAGCAAAGGTGGCAACCCCTGCCAAGGCAAGGCCGGCAAGGCGCGTCAGCATTTTCTTTTTCGTCGACTGCATGGGATCAACTCCATCTATTTCTGGACTAACGGGGAACCTTAGCAAAATCCGGACCAACACGCTTTGCGCATGTCGCAATATGGCAACAAACAGGCATGGAAAAGACTGTTCCGAAAATCGCGGGATTCAGGCTTGTGAAATTGCGCTAGCGGCCAGAGCAAGTCTCGTGCCCAGCCGAGTGCCTTTCGCGAAAAAAACCGCCGGAAGCGCAAGGCTGCCGGCGGCATCTTTTTTGGCGCCGGCGCGGCCGTCATGCGGCAGCTCCGGCGACGACAGCAAGCTTAAGCGGTGACCACGTCGGCCGGCTGGTTGTTCAGCAGCGCGAGCAGGCGGGCGATTTCCTCGCGCAGCTGGCGGCGGTCGACGACCATGTCGATCGCGCCCTTCTGCAGCAGGAACTCCGCGCGCTGGAAGCCTTCGGGCAGCTTTTCACGCACCGTCTGTTCGATCACGCGCGGACCCGCAAAGCCGATCAGGGCCTTGGGCTCGGCAATGACCACGTCGCCCATGAAGGCAAAGCTGGCCGAGACGCCGCCCATGGTGGGATCGGTCAGCACGCTGATGAACGGCAGGCCGGCGGCCGACAGGCGGGTCAGCATGGCGTTGGTCTTGGCCATCTGCATGAGCGACAGCAGGCTTTCCTGCATGCGCGCGCCGCCCGAGGCGGCAACGCAGATGAACGGGGTTTTGTTGTCCAAGGCCGCTTGGGCGCCGCGCGCAAAGCGCTCGCCCACCACCGAGCCCATCGAGCCGCCCATGAATTCGAATTCGAAGCAGGCCAGCGTGGCGGGCACGCCGCGGATCGAGCCGCTCATGACGACCAGCGCGTCGCTTTCGCCCGTGGCCTTGACGGCCTCTTGCAGACGCTCGGGGTACTTGCGCGTGTCCTTGAATTTCAGGGTGTCGACCGAACGCGTGTTCTGGCCGATTTCGACGCGGCCTTCCATGTCCAGCAGTGAATCGATCCGGGCGCGAGCCCCGATCCGCATGTGGTGGTCGCACTTGGGGCAGACGTGAAGATTGGCTGCCAGGTCTTCGCTATACAGCACCGATTCGCACGACGGGCATTTCACCCAAAGGCCTTCGGGGACGCGGCGGGCGCCGCTGTCGCTGGTTTTGTTGATGCGAGGCGGCAGGAGTTTATCGATCCAGCTCATTGAGTATTCATCCCGTTTGAGATCGCGACCCGGCCGCTCAGGCCGACGCGTTCTCTCGTTTTACTTGATCCAGCGCCTGCCGGATGGTGCGCAGCCAGCCGCTGGCGGCGGCGACTGCGGCGTCGGTTTGCTGGGCAGCCGGTGCGTTGGCGACCGCCTGCTCCATGGTTTCAATCAGTTTGCTGCCGATGACCACCGCATCGGCGGCGCGCGCCACGCGCTGGGCACTTTCGGCGTCGCGGATGCCGAATCCCACGCCCACCGGGATGTCTCGCACGTGGCGGCGAATGACGGCCACGCGGTCGGCGACGTCGTCGGTGTTCAGCGAGCCAGCTCCCGTCACGCCCTTGAGCGACACGTAGTACACATAGCCGCGCGCAACGGCCGCGACGGCCTTCATGCGGTCTTCGGTGGAAGTGGGCGCCAACAGGAAGATGGGCGCAATGCCGTGTTCGCCCAGGGTGGCGGCGAACTCGATGACTTCTTCGGGCGGATAGTCGACGACCAGCACGCCGTCCACGCCGGCCTGCGCGGCGCGGCTGGCGAATTCGGCCTGGCCCATGCGTTCGATGGGATTGGCGTAGCCCATCAGGACCACGGGCGTCGCGGTGTCACGCTGGCGGAAGTCGGCCACCAGCTCAAGCACGCGGGCCAGACCCACGCCTTGCGCGATGGCGCGGTCTGCGGCGCGCTGGATGACCGGGCCGTCGGCCATGGGGTCCGAGAACGGCACGCCCAGTTCGATGACGTCGGCGCCGGCGTCAACCAGCGCATGCATCAGCGGCACCGTGGCGGCGGGGGAAGGATCGCCGGCGGCGATGTAGGGAATCAGGGCCGCGGCGCGGCCGGATTCTGCGGTGCGCGCGAAAGCCGCGGCAATGCGATCGGTGCGGGTTGTCATGTTCAGAGCTCGATACCGGCGCGTTCGGCGACGGTGTGCATGTCCTTGTCGCCCCGGCCAGACAGGTTGACCAGGATGACGGCGTCACGCGGCAGCGTGGCGGCCATCTTGACGGCCTGGGCGATGGCGTGCGACGACTCCAGCGCGGGCATGATGCCTTCGATGCGGCAGCAGTCGTGGAAGGCTTTCAGGGCTTCGTCGTCGGTGATGCCGACGTACTCGGCACGGGCAGAATCCTTGAGCCACGCGTGTTCCGGACCTACGCCGGGATAGTCCAGGCCGGCCGAGACGGAGTGCGTTTCCTGGACCTGGCCGTCGGCGTTCTGCATGACGTAGGTGCGGTTGCCGTGCAGCACACCCACCTGCCCTGCGGCCAGCGATGCGGCGTGCTTGCCGCTGTCCATGCCCTCGCCCGCCGCCTCGACGCCGATCAGGCGCACGTTTTCGTAGGGGATGTAGGGATGGAAGATGCCCATGGCATTGGAGCCGCCGCCCACCGCCGCCACGACATAGTCGGGCTGGCGGCCGATGGCCTCGGGCATCTGCGTCAGGCATTCGTTGCCGATGACGGTCTGGAAGTCGCGCACCATGCGGGGATAGGGATCGGGACCCGCTACCGTGCCGATGATGTAGAACGTGTTTTCGATGTTGGTGACCCAGTCGCGCATGGCTTCGTTCAGCGCGTCCTTCAGGGTGCGCGAACCGGAGTTCACGGGCACCACCGTGGCGCCCAGGAGCTTCATGCGGTAGACGTTGGAGGCCTGGCGGCGCACGTCTTCGCTGCCCATGTACACCACGCATTCCATGCCGTAGCGGGCCGCGACCGTGGCGGTGGCCACGCCGTGCTGGCCCGCGCCGGTTTCGGCGATGACGCGCGGCTTGCCCATGCGCTTGGCCAGGAGGGCTTGGCCAATGCAGTTGTTGACCTTGTGCGCGCCGGTGTGGTTCAGGTCTTCGCGCTTGAACCAGATCTGGGCGCCGCCCACGAGTTCCGACCAGCGCCGGGCATGGTAGACCGGGCTGGGCCGGCCCACAAAATGCTTGAGCTCGTAGTTGAACTCTTCCAGGAAGGCGGGATCGACCCGGTAACGGTCGTAGGACGCCCGCAGCTCGTCGAGCGCGTGCATCAGCGTTTCCGCCACGAAAACACCGCCATAAGGCCCGAAATGGCCCTTGGCATCCGGAAAGTCGTAAGGTTTCACCAAAGCATCTCCCCCGGGATCGCGGCAGGCCACTGCCGGCCGCAAATCCGGTTTGCAACCCGTCATTTTACCTGACGCGGACGGCACCGGCGCGCCGCCCGCCCTCGGGCTTCCCGCTGGTCAGAGGGACTGGCCCATGCGGCGCAGGAAGGTTTCGCACGCGGCGAGCTGGTCCAGGGCCACGTACTCGTCGGGCTTGTGGGCCTGTTCGATGTGGCCGGGGCCGCAGACCACCGTGGGGATGCCGATGCCCTGGAAGAGCCCGGCTTCGGTGCCGTAGGCGACCTTGCGCGTGGCGCGGTCTTCGGTCAGGGCGCGCACGAGCTGGGTGATGGCGGCTTCTTCGGAGGCCTCCAGGGCGGGCGCGGCGGCCCCGGTCTCGATTTCGATGGTGGCGCCGTCGAATTCGGCTTTCATCTTGGGCAGGAGCTCTTCACGCACGTATTTTTCGACTTCGGCCTGGATGTCGTCGGGACGCATGCCCGGCAGATTGCGGAATTCGTAGGTGAATTCGCACAGCTCGGGGATGGTGTTGACCGCGATGCCGCCCCGGATCTGGTTGGTGGTCATCGTGGAGAACGGGACGTCGTAGAACTGGTCGTAGGGACCGTTGGCCTTGAAGCTGTCGGCCAGGTCGCGGATGCGGCAGATCAGGCGGGCGGCGTATTCAATGGCGTTGCAGCCGCGCGGCGTGAGCGACGAGTGGGCCGCCTTGCCGTGCACCTTGCAGCGGAAGAGATTGATCCCCTTGTGGGCCACCACCACCTGCATGCCGGTGGGTTCGCCCACCACGCAGCCCTCTGGGCGGATGCCGCGTTCGTGCAGGTCGGCCAGCATGTACGGTGCGCCCGCGCAGCCGACTTCCTCGTCGTAGGAGAACGCCAGGTGGATGGGCTTCTTGCGCGGCATGGCCATGAATTCGGGGACCAGCGCCAGCGATCCGGCGATGAAGCCCTTCATGTCGCAGGCGCCGCGGCCATAGAGCAGGCCGTCTTTTTCGATGAGTTTGAACGGGTCCGAGCTCCAGTCCTGACCGTCCACCGGCACCACATCGGTGTGGCCCGACAGGACGATGCCGCCCTGCTGGTTGCCGTCTTGCGCGGGCAGCGTGGCGAACAGGTTGGCCTTGGTGCGCTCGGGGTTGTGCGCCAGCCACGCCTCGACGCCCTGACCCTTGAGCCAGTCACGGACGGTTTCGATCAGGGCAAGATTGGAATTGCGGCTGGTGGTGTCAAAGCCAACCAGCGTTTCCAGCCAGGTGCGCGCGTTCATGTCACTACTCTCGTGGGGAAAAGACGCAGTGTAAAGCCAGGCAGGGGCGGCGTGTCGGACGGGCCTGCCGCGAACGTGTTTCAGACGGCCGGCCGGACGCCCGTTGCGGCAAAGCGCCTAGAATGTCGCCCGGAAATTAAAAGCCCCCAAGGAGATCCCGTGCAGCACAAAGCAGTCCCCACACGCAACATCGTGGCAGCGGTAATCGGCAACGCGCTCGAATGGTATGACTTCCTGGTGTTCGCGTTCATGACGCCGATCATCGCCAAACTGTTCTTTCCCACCGACCCCAGCGTCCCCGGCAGCGAACTGAACGCCATCCTCATGACCACCGCCATCTTCGGCGTGGGCTTCTTCATGCGCCCGGTGGGCGGCATCATTCTGGGCCTGTACGGCGACCGCAAGGGCCGCAAGGCCGCCATGGTGCTGGTGACCTCGCTGATGGCCGTATCCATCGCGCTGATCACCGTCGCGCCGACGTACCACGCGGCCGGCATCCTGGCCCCGATCTTCATCCTGATCGCGCGACTCTTGCAAGGCTTCTCGGCGGGCGGCGAATTCGGCACGTCGACGGCGCTGCTGATCGAAATGGCGCCCAACGGCAAGCGCGGCTTCTACGGCTCGTGGCAGATGGCGGGCCAGATGCTGGCCCTGTTGATCGGCGCGGCCTGCGGCACGCTCATCACCGAGTTCTTCACCGAGCAGCAGATTGCCGACTGGGCATGGCGCCTGCCGTTCGCCTTCGGCCTGGTGATTGTGCCTATCGCCATCTATATCCGCCGCAACGTCGACGAAACGGACGCCTTCAAGCAGATGAAGGAAGCCGACCGTCAGGCCGCCGAACGCGGCGAGGTCAAGCGCCTGTCGCTGGGCCAGATGCTGCGCACCCACACGCGCGAGACGCTGATCGGCGTGGGCCTCGTGGTGACGGCCACGGTGTCGATCTACATCACCTTCACGTATCTGGTCACGTATTCGACCAAGGTGCTGATGCTGCCGCTGAACCACACGTTCCTGGTGCAGATGGCCGGCGCGGCGCTGATGGTGGTGCTGACCCCGTTCATGGGCGCCTGGTCCGACCGCGTCGGCCGCCGCCCCCTGGTGATCGGCTCCTTGATCGGCTACCTGATCGTGCTGTACCCGCTGTATTTCTGGCTGTCGGACGCGCCTTCGATCGGCCGCCTGCTGACCGTGCAGATCGTGGTCTGCATTTTCGTGTCGGCGTTCTTCGGCGTGTTCAGCACGGTGATGGCCGAGCTGTTCCCGGCGCGCGTGCGTTCCGTGGGCCTGTCGCTGGCCTATAACGTGGCGGTGATGATCTTCGGCGGATTCGCGCAGTTCATCGTGACCTGGCTGATCAAGACCACGGGCTCGCCCATGGCGCCGGCCTACTACGTGATGTTTGGCGTGGCGCTGGGCCTGGTTGCCGCGTTCTACATGCGTGATCGTGCGCATGAAGCGCTGGAGCACTGAGGCCTGAACCGCCTCGCGCCGCTGCCTGGCCCTCGCGCCAGCGGCGGCCAGTGCGAAGACTTATCCGGCAGCGGTTCCCGCTGCCGGAGGCTGCGCCTAGCGGCGCATCGCCGACGACACGCCCTGCACCTCGGCCAGGGCGTCCAGCGCGCGGGACAGCGATTCGCCGCCGCGCACTTCCACCGTGAACACCATGTGGGCCAGCGACTGCTTGCTCTGCGTGTTCACGCCCACGACATTCAGGCGCAGGCGCGCAAACACTTCCGACAGGTCGCGCAAGAGGCCCGACCGGTCATGCGCGCGCACGCTGATGTCCACCGGATAGAAGGTGTCGGCCGTTTCGCCCCACGCCACCTCGATGACGCGTTCGGGCTCGCGCGCGGCGAGCGCCAGATAGCTGTGGCAGTCGCGGCGATGGATGGACACGCCGCGCCCCCGCGTCACGAAACCGGAGATCGCATCCGGCGGGGCCGGGCGGCAGCAACGGGCAAGTTGCGTCAGCAGCGACCCCACCCCCACCACCAGCACGCCGCTCTTGCCGCTTTTCTCGGCGCTGCCGGCGCTGGCGTGCCGCAAGGCGGCCGGCGTGGGCTCGACCGCGGGCGCCGGCTGCTGGAACACCGCGTCGATCTGGCGCAGGCTGAATTCTTCCTTGGCTGCGGCGACGTAAAGATCGTCGGCGCGCGCAAAGCCCAGGTTCTGGGCCAGCTGTTCCAGGTTGATGGCCGTCTTGCCCAGACGCTGCAATTCCTTTTCGACGAGCGCCTGCCCCTGTGTGATGCGCTGCTGCAGTTCAATCGCGTTGAACCACATGCGCACCTTGGCGCGAGCACGCGGGCTGGCCAGAAAGCCGAGCTGGGGATTGAGCCAGTCGCGCGACGGGCCGCCGGACTTGGCGGAGATGATCTCCACGGTCTGGCCGGTGGACAGATGCGTCTGCAGCGGCACCATCTGCCCATCGACGCGCGCGCCGCGGCAGCGGTGGCCCAGGTCGGTATGCAGGTGATAGGCGAAATCCACCGGCGTCGCGCCGGCGGGCAGTTCAATCACGCGCGCCTGAGGCGTCAGCACGTAGATGCGTTCGTCGGTATGCGCCGGCGCCGTCACCGCGCCGCGGCTCTTGCCCGCGGCGGCCCGGCCCGTGGCGGGCTTGGCGGGTTCGGGCGGCGTGTCTTCGCCACCCTCGACATCGGTGTTCCAGGCCAGCAGCTGGCGCATCCAGGCGAGCTGCCGGTCGTATTCGCTGGACGCGGCGACCTGTCCGCCCTTGGCGCCCGCTTCCTTGTAGCGCCAATGCGCGGCCATCCCGTATTCGGCGAACTGGTGCATCTCGCGCGTGCGGATCTGCACTTCGAAGGGACGGCCGTCGTCGTCGGCCACCACCGTGTGCAGCGACCGGTAGCCGTTGGGCTTGGGCCGCGAGATATAGTCGTCGAACTCGTCGGACAGCGGCGTCCACATCTCGTGCACCATGCCCAGGGCCGCGTAGCAGGCGCGCACGTCGTCGACGATGACGCGCAGCGCCCGCAGGTCATACATCTGTGAGAAATCCAGGCGCTTGACGCGCATCTTGTTCCAGATGCTGTAGATGTGCTTGGGCCGGCCGCTGACCTCGGCATCGATCCCGCTCTTGGCAAGCGCCTGCTGCAGGCGCGTGATGGCGCCCGCGATGAAGGCCTCGCGCTCGGCCCGTTTTTCTTCGAGCAGGCGGGCGATGTGCTTGTACTTGTCGGGTTCGAGGAAGCGGAAGGACAGGTCTTCCATTTCCCACTTGATCTGCCAGATGCCCAGCCGGTTGGCGAGCGGCGCGTACAGGTCCAGGGTTTCGCGGGCGAAGCTGGGTGAGCACGGCGCCTTGCTCTCGGCGTGCCAGCGCAACGTGCGCAGCCGGGACGCCAGGCGCATCAGCACGATGCGCAGGTCGGCCGCCATGGCCAGCAGCATCTTGCGCTGCATTTCCTTTTGCGAACCGCTTTCGGCCGAGGCATCGCTGGCCTGCCGGGCCACCACCCCCAGGCGCAGCAGCGCATAGGCACCCTGCACCAGGCGCGCGATTTCCGCGCCGAAGGCAACGGCGACGGGATCGTTGCGCAACGAAGGCGCGGGGGCCATCAGGTCGGTGGGCAGCGCGGCCAGGAGGGCGGCGGCGCGCGTGGCGGCATCGGTGTGCATCGCCGCCAGGATGCGGACGACACCGGCGGCGTGTCCGGCCAGCGGCTCGCCTGTCAGGGCGTTCTGGCCTTGGAAGCGTGGTTCGGCCCAGCAGGCAACCCGGTCCAGCAATGCCAGGCCCTCGGCATCCAGGCCCGCCCCGGCCTCCTGCCGCCAGGAAGCGTCAAATGGCGAAGGCGCATCGGGAACGGACGGGGCGGACATGACGGGGCGTAGCGCAGGTATCGGGTTGAATATTTCGACACTCTACACTAGGGTTCAGTCACCCTGAACACACTGCCGCATCCCGGCATATGGAAGGAACCAAAGCTTATGTTGCGCTGGCTGAAGGGCCGCGGCGCCCGCCCGTCCGAAGTCGCCGAGATGCAGGCCCGCATCCCGCCCGAACTCTGGCGGCAGGTGCTGGACACCTACCCGTTTCTGGCGGCGCTGACCGAAGGCGAAGCCACCCAATTGCAGGCGCGCGCCGCCTGGCTGCTCGCCAGCAAGACGATCAATGGCGCGCAGGGCCTGGAGGTCTCGGATTTCATGCGGCTGTCCATCGCCGCGCAGGCCTGCCTGCCCATCCTGAATCTCACGCCCGAGCTGTATGAGGGCTGGGACGAGATCATCGTGTATCCCGCCAGCTTCCGCATCCCCCGGACGCGCGAGGATGAGGACGGTGTGGTCCACGAGTACATCGAGGACGCTGCGGGCGAAGCCTGGGAAGGCGGGCCGCTGGTCCTGTCCTGGGAAGACACGCAGCTGTCCGAGGGCGGATTCAACGTGGTGATCCACGAATTCGCCCACAAACTGGACCTGCGATCAGGGTTTGCGGACGGCATGCCGTCGCTGTCGGCGCATCCCGAGATCAAGCCGCGTGCGTGGCGCCAGGTGCTGGACGACAGCCTGGACCGCTTCATCGCGGCGGTCGACGCCGTGGAGGCGGCGATTCCGCGCGACGTGGATCCCGAAAGCGAGGAAGCGGACGCCTGGTACGGGCAATTGCCGATGGATCCCTACGCCGCCACGGACGAAGGCGAGTTCTTCGCGGTCAGCTCCGAACACTTCTTCGTGGACCCCTACCCCATGCAGCAGGCCCTGCCCGAGTGGTATGCGATGCTGCGGGCTTATTACCGGCAGGATCCGCTGGAGCGGTACGCATGAAGCAGTTGCTGATCGTCTGGCATTCGCGCACCGGCGCGGCGCAGCAGATGGCGCAGGCCGCGGCGCGCGGTGCGGCCTGGGCGGCCGCTGCCCTGGAGCAGCCGGACGATCTGCGCATCGAGATGCTTCGCGCGCAGGATGCCGGCGCCGACGCCTTGCTGGCCAGCCAGGGGTTTCTCTTCTGCGCCCCCGAGAACCTCGCCAGCCTGAGCGGCGAGATGAAGGAATTCTTCGACCGCAATTACTACGCGGTGCTGGACCGCATCCAGGGACTGCCCTACGCCGCCCTGATCAGCGCAGGCAGCGACGGCTCGGGCGCGGCCCGGCAGGTCGATCGCATTTGCACGGGCTGGCGGCTGACGGCGGTGGCGCCGGCCGTCATCGTGAATATGGGCGCGCAGACGGCGGCGCAGATTCTGGCGGCCAAGACGGTGCCGGCTGCTGAACTGGCGCGGTGCGAGGAACTGGGCGGCCTGCTGGCGGGGATGATGCTGATGGGCGCGTAAAAAAACCCTCGGCTCACGCCAGAGGGTTTTTTCGCAAGGCCTGGCGGAGCCGGCCCTGATCGCGCATCAGAGCGCGGCCGTCACCACGATCTCGACCTTGTAGTCGGGGTTGGCGAGGCGGGCTTCGACGGTGGCGCGGGGGGGCGAGTTGCCGTCGGCGACCCATGCGTCCCAGGCCTTGTTCATGCCGTCGAATTCCTTCATGTTGGCCACGTAGATCTGGGCCATCAGGATCTTGGTCTTGTCGGTGCCGGCTTCGGCCAGCAGGCGATCGATCGTTGCGAGCACTTGCTCGGTCTGGCCGGTGATGTCCAGCGTGGCATCGTCCGGCACCTGGCCTGCCAGGTAGGCCACGCCGTTGTAAACGGCCATGTCCGACAGGCGCTTGGTCACGTGAAAGCGCTTGATGCTGCTCATGAGAATTCCCCTAGAGTCGAGTGGTTTGGGTGGAACTGGGCAAGGCTGCCCGCGTGCGGCGCGCGAGCGTCGTCAGGCGGGCGGCAATTGGAAAACCTGGCGCAGATAGGCCAGGTAGGCGGGATCGTCGCACATCGTCTTCTCGGGCGCATCCGACACCTTGGCGACCGGCTGACCGTTGCAGCGGACCATCTTCATGACGATCTGCAGCGGTTCGTGGCCGAGGTCGTTGGTGAGATTGGTGCCGATGCCGAAGGACACCTTGCAGCGGCCTGAGAACTGGCGTGCCAGCTCGATGGCGCGCGGAAAGGTCAGCGAATCCGAGAACACCAGGGTCTTGGCGCGCGGATCCACGCGGTTCTTGCGGTAGTGCTCGAGCAGGCGCTCGCCCCAGATGAAGGGATCGCCGGAGTCGTGGCGCGCGCCGTCAAAGAGCTTGCAGAAATACATGTCGAAGTCGCGCAGGAACGCATCCATGCCGTAGACGTCGGACAGCGCGATGCCGAGGTCGCCGCGGTATTCCTTGGCCCACACTTCCAGCGCGAACACCTGCGAATCGCGCAGGCGCGGACCGAGCGCCTGGCACGCCTGCAGGTATTCGTGGCCCATGGTGCCCAGCGGCAGCACGTCGTGCTCCTTGGCGAGCAGCACGTTGCTGGAGCCCGCGAAATGCGGACCCATCTCGGCTTTCAGGGTGGTGACGATCTCTTCGTGCCAGGCCTTGGAGAAGCGGCGCCGCGTGCCATATTCGGCCACGCGGAAGTCGGCCAGCGCGGGATCGTCCAGCACGAGGTGCATCTTGGACTGCAGGCGCTTGCGGCCTTCTTCCCAGTCCGGATGCTTGCGCGTGTTGCGGAAATAGACCTCGTTGACGATGGCCAGCACGGGGATTTCGAAAAGGATCGTGTGCAGCCACGGGCCCTTGACCTCGATGCTGATCTCGCCGGGTCCCTCGCCTTCGCTGATGTGGATGCAGCGCTCCGGCATGTGGAACAGACGCAGGAAATCAACGAAGTCGCTTTTGATAAAGCGCAACCCGCCCAGATATTTAAGTTCGTCGTCCGTGAAGCGCAACTGGCACAGCTGATGCACTTCGTGGCGGATTTCGTCCATATAAGGGCGCAAATCCACGCCCTTCGTACGGCATTTGTACCGGTACTCGACCTGGGCAGCGGGGAAATGATGCAGCACCACTTGCATCATGCTGAATTTATACAGGTCGGTGTCGAGCAGCGAAGTAATAATCATGATTGCGCGTTTCGTTTCGCGACACCATAGCACGAAGAACAGGGCCTTCGGCACGATGGGCCACGCTGTCAATACGGGTATTGCCGACACATCCGCGCGGCATTGGGTAAAATCCGCCCATTAAGACACATCTGCCGCCGAGCCCCGGAGTTCCTGAATGACCCACGTAGTCACCGAAAACTGTATCAAGTGCAAGTACACCGATTGCGTAGACGTGTGCCCGGTGGACTGTTTTCGTGAGGGTCCGAACTTCCTCGTGATCGACCCAGA
Organism: Achromobacter sp. 1012554356; assembly: GCF_059760815.1. Taxonomy (NCBI): domain Bacteria; kingdom Pseudomonadati; phylum Pseudomonadota; class Betaproteobacteria; order Burkholderiales; family Alcaligenaceae; genus Achromobacter; species Achromobacter sp. 1012554356. The sequence continues at coordinate 18,797 of NZ_JCBANC010000075.1, forward strand.
CGAATGTATCGATTGCGCGGTCTGCATCCCTGAATGCCCCGCCAACGCGATCTACGCCGAAGAAGACGTGCCGCAGGACCAACTCAATTTCATCGCGCTGAACGCCGAACTCTCTCCGGAATTCGCCAGCATCAGCCGTGCCAAGAAGCCCCTGCCCGACGCCGACGAATGGAACGGCAAGCAGGACAAGCTGCAATACCTGGAAAAGTAATCCACGGGCGCCGGCCGCAAACCGAACCGGCGCTTTCGTGCGATGTCCCGATGACCGACGACTCCAAATACACGCGCCAGACCATCACCAGCGTCCACACCTGGGTGCCGGACAAACTGTTCTCCGTGCGCGTGTCACGGGACGAGGCCTTCACCTTCCTGCCGGGACAGTTTGCCCGGGTCGGCCTGCCTGGCGCCGAAGACCCCGACGGTCCGCCCACCCTCTGGCGCGCCTATTCCATGGTCTCGGCCCCGCATGAGCCGGGGCTGGAGTTCTATTCCATCGTCGTTCCCGAAGGCCTGTTCAGCCCGCGCATGGCGCGTCTGCAGCCGGGCGATGCGCTGTATGTGGAAAAGACCCCCTACGGCTTCCTGACGCTGGAGCGCTTTGCACCCGGCGGCGACCTGTGGCTGCTTGCCTCGGGCACCGGCCTGTCGGCCTATCTGTCCATCCTGCGTGACCCCGCCGTCTGGCGCGCCTATAACCGCATCATCCTGGTGCACGGCGTGCGCACCGCGGCCGAGCTTGCCTACCGCGACGAAATCGACGCCTGGCGCCGCGATCCGGCCCTGGCCGAGGAGTTTGCCGCAGACCCGGGCAAGCTCGTCTACCTACCCATCGCCACCCGCGAAACCGTGCCCGGCATGCCGCAAGCGCGCATCACCACGCTGATCGCCGACGGCGGCCTTGAACAATTGGCCGGGCGCCCGCTGGATCCCGAGACCGCCAAAGTCATGCTCTGCGGCAACCCCGCCATGTTGGCGGAGGCACGCAAATTGCTGGGTGAGCGTGGGTTCAAGCCCGGCCGCCGCGGCATTCCGGGCAACCTGGCAGTAGAAAACTACTGGTGATCCGCCACGCTGTGGCGTAGTGCATAAATCCTCCGTTTGGCATCACCGCGGGGCATAAAAGCGGCCCTAAACTGGTGCGAAACACATGACGGGTCGCTTTTTAGCAACATAAACCGGCAGTTTGCCGGCCATTCTTCAGGCTGATTGGGAATATCGTTACGCCCCGGAGCAATAATCGGGGCACACGCTCGACCCAGAAGGACTTCCCCGAAATGCTGTACCAATTGCACGAAATGCAGCGCGCTTTCCTGACTCCGTTCGCTGCATTCACGGATGCCGGTTCTCAGCTGTTCTCCAGCCCCTACAGCCCGCTCGCCTACACCCCGATTTCCCGCCAGATGGCTGCCGGGTACGAGCTGATGACCCGTATCGGCAAGGAATACCAGAAGCCCGCCTGGAATCTTCCCTCCACCCAGATCGCCGGCAAGTCCGTCCGCGTGATCGAAGCCGTGGCCCTGGACAAGCCGTTCTGCCGCCTGGTGCATTTCCAGCGCGACGTACGGCTGGCCGGCAAGAACGATCCGAAGGTCCTGCTGGTCGCCCCGCTTTCCGGACACCACGCCACCCTATTGCGCGACACCGTGCGAGCCCTGCTGCCCCACCACGACGTCTATGTGACCGACTGGGTCGACGCGCGCATGGTGCCGCTGGCGGCCGGTCCGTTCCATCTGAACGACTACGTGCGCTATGTGCAGGACTTCATCCGCCATCTGGGCCCGGACGTGCACGTCATTTCCGTCTGCCAGCCCACGGTGCCGGTGCTGGCCGCGGTGTCGCTGATGGCGTCGGCCAACGATCCCTGCCAGCCGCGCAGCATGGTGATGATGGGCGGCCCCATCGACCCGCGCCAGTCGCCCACGCAGGTCAATCGCCTGGCCACCACCAAGCCCTATTCGTGGTTCGAGAACCAGGTGATCCACCCCGTGCCGCCCCGCTATCCGGGCGCTGGCCGCCGGGTGTATCCGGGGTTCCTGCAGCATGCGGGATTCATGGCCATGAATCCGGACCGCCACATGAAGTCGCATTACGACTTCTACCTGGATCTGCTGCGTGGCGACGACAGCGACGCCGAAGCGCATCGCCGTTTTTACGACGAATACAACGCCGTGCTGGACATGCCGGCCGAGTTCTACCTGGATACGATCCGCATGGTGTTCCAGGACTTCTCGCTGCCCAACGGCACGTGGGAAGTGGACGGCAAGCTAGTGCGCCCGGCCGACATCAAGGACGTCGCCCTGTTCACCATCGAAGGCGAACTGGACGACATTTCCGGCCAGGGCCAGACGCGTGCCGCCATCAAGCTGTGCAAGAACATCCCGGCCGACCGCAAGTCGCATTACACCGCCCCGAACTGCGGCCACTACGGCATTTTCTCGGGCCGCCGGTGGCGCGAAATGATCTGCCCTAAAATTGCCGAGTTCATCCGGCAATCGGCTTGACGACGGCCCCGCGCCGGCCGCCGGCAGCCTGATCCGTACACCGGGGCCCGAGCGGCCCCTTTTCATTACTGGCTTTACATGTCCTGTCGCTCACTAGCCGACCGCGTTGACGCCTTGCTGCCTCAGACGCAATGCACCAAATGCGGGTACGACGGCTGCCGCCCTTACGCCGAGGCCATCGCCGAGGGCGCCGCGCCGATCAACCGCTGCCCGCCCGGCGGCGACGACGGCGTCGCGCAGTTGTCCGCATTGCTCGGTACGCCCCTCCTGCCGCTTGATCTGTCGCGTGGCGAACCCGGCCCGCTGCTGGTCGCGCGCATCGACGAATCGCATTGCATCGGCTGTACGCTGTGCATCCAGGCCTGTCCGGTCGACGCCATCGTCGGCGCGAACAAGCACATGCACACCGTGCTGGACGACTGGTGCACGGGCTGCGACCTGTGCGTGGCGCCCTGTCCGGTGGACTGCATCGAGATGGTGCCCGCCGGCCGCGCGTGGACCAGCGAAGACGCCGCGATCAGCCGCCAGCGTCATCGCAACCACCAGGCGCGCGCCGAGCGTCTGGCGGCCGACAACGCGCGCCTGATGGCGCCGGAAATACCGGATGCGCCCGCCCCCGCAGCGCCCGCTTCCGAGGACGCGCAAAAGGAAGACCGCAAGCGCTCCGCCATCGAATCCGCGCTGGCCCGCGCCCGCGCCCGCCGCAATCCCACGCAGTCATGAACGCCGCCAAACGCCGAGAGATCTTTGCCCGCCTGCATGCGGCCAACCCTACCCCCACCACCGAACTGGAATACGACACGCCATTCCAGCTGCTGATTGCCGTGCTGCTGTCGGCGCAGGCGACGGACAAGTCGGTCAACATCGCCACGCGCAAGTTCTTCCCGCAGTACGGCACGCCCGAGACGCTGGCGGCGCTGGGCGAGGAAGGGCTGGCCGATTACATCAAGACCATTGGCCTGTTTCGCACCAAGGCGAAGAATGCGATTGCCACCAGCAAGATCCTGATCGAGCAGCACGCAGGCCAGGTGCCTCAGACGCGTGAGGCGCTTGAGGCCCTGCCCGGCGTGGGCCGCAAGACGGCCAACGTGGTGCTCAACACCGCGTTCGGGCAAGCGGCGATGGCGGTGGACACGCACATATTCCGCGTCTCCAATCGCACCGGCATCGCGCCCGGAAAAAACGTGCTGGAAGTCGAGTTGAAACTGATGAAGTTCGTGCCGCAGGAATATCTGCTGGACGCGCATCACTGGCTGATCCTGCACGGCCGCTACGTCTGCGTGGCGCGCAAACCGAAGTGCCCGCAATGCGGCATTTCGGATCTTTGCGAATTCAAGCCGAAAACCCCCGCATAAAGCCTCCGGCGTCTGCACGCGGCTGCGGATTATGCGAGCGGAAAACCGGGTTTTCCCTCGCCTATTCATGCGTGACATCTTGATGACGATCAACGCGTAATTGCTGCAACGCATTTCCATATTGGAAAGGCTTTCTCCCCATGCGAGCCAAGCATTGTCGGCATGCCGACAATTGCCCTTTCCGCAGTGCAAAACCTATGACAAACCCTCATGGAATTTTGATTGCGACGTCCGCATACTCGCCGGCAACTCATAAGAAAACTACGCACGAAAACAGTTTTCCAACCCTGCGGGGGCCTGACGCAATGACGCCAGGCAGAGACCATATAAATACAACGCTGGTGCAGCGAACATGGATGACACAATCCTGGAGACAAAAGGCCTCACCAAGGAGTTCCGCGGCTTCGTCGCGGTCAACGGGGTCGATTTGCGTATCAAGCGGGGCGAGATTCATGCCTTGATCGGGCCTAACGGCGCGGGCAAGACCACATGCTTCAACCTGCTGACCAAATTCCTGGCGCCCACGTCGGGCAGCATCAAGTTCAATGGCATCGACATCACCGGCGAGCGGCCCGCGCAGATCGCGCGGCGCGGCATCATCCGGTCGTTCCAGATCTCGGCGGTGTTCCCCCACCTGACCGTGCTCGAGAACGTGCGGATCGGCCTGCAACGCAAGACTGGACTGTCCTATCACTTCTGGCAAAGCGACAAGCGCCTGGCCAAGCTGAACGAGCCCGCGCGTGCGCTGCTTGAGCAGGTGGACCTGGGCAGCTTTGCCGACGAAACCACGGTCAACCTGCCGTACGGCCGCAAGCGCGCGCTCGAGATCGCCACCACGCTGGCGATGGAGCCCGAGCTGATGCTGCTGGACGAACCCACCCAGGGCATGGGCCACGAAGACGTGGACCGCGTCACGCAACTGATCAAGCGCGTGAGCGCCGGGCGCACCATCCTCATGGTGGAACACAACATGAATGTCGTGTCCTCCATCGCCAACACCATCACCGTGCTGGCGCGCGGATCGGTGCTGGCCGAAGGTTCCTACGCCGAAGTCTCCCGCCATCCGGCCGTGATGCAGGCTTACATGGGCACGACCGACGGCGAACTTCAAGGAGCGCACGCATGAGCACCCCCGCACTCGAAATCTCGGGCCTGAATGCCTGGTACGGGGAATCGCATATCCTGCATGGCGTGAACATGCGCGTGGGACAGGGCGAGGTCGTCACGCTGCTGGGCCGCAACGGCGCCGGCCGCACCACAACGCTACGCGCCATCCTGGGTCTGACCGGCTCGCGCAAGGGCTCGGTCCGCATCCATGGCACCGAAGCCATCGACCTGCCCACCTACAAGATTGCCCACCTGGGCGTCGGCTACTGCCCCGAGGAACGCGGCATCTTCGCCAGCCTGTCCTGCGAAGAAAACCTGCTGCTTCCGCCGGTCGTCGGCTCGCTCGGCGGCGGCATGTCGCTGGCCGAGATCTACGACATGTTCCCTAACCTGCAGGAGCGCCGCAATTCACCCGGCACGCGCCTGTCGGGCGGCGAACAGCAGATGCTCGCCGTCGCACGCATCCTGCGCACCGGCGCCAACCTGCTGCTGCTGGACGAAATCTCCGAAGGCCTCGCGCCCGTCATCGTGCAGGCGCTGGCCCGCATGATCACCGCGCTCAAGCAGCGGGGCTACACCATCGTCATGGTGGAACAGAATTTCCGCTTCGCCGCGCCGCTGGCAGACCGCTTCTACGTCATGGAGCACGGCCAGATCGTCGAGCACTTCGAAGCCGCCGAACTTTCAGAAAAACAGGACACGCTCAACGAACTGCTGGGCGTCTAAAGCAACCTGTGTCATCCGCCGGAACCCCGGCAAACACCACACTGTAGGGAAGAGGAGTCATCCCATGAAGCTGCACACCATCACTGCTGCACTGGCCATGGCGGGCCTGGGATTCGCGGGGGCAACCGCCCACGCTCAAGGTATCTCCGACGATGTCATCCGCATCGGCTTCATCACCGACATGTCGGGCGTGTACTCCGACATCGACGGCAAGGCGGGTCTGGAAGCCGTACGCATGGCTGTCGAGGACTTCGGCGGCACGGTCAACGGCAAGAAGATCGAAATCGTTTCCGCGGACCACCAGAACAAGGCCGACGTCGCCTCGGCACGCGCCCGCGAATGGTTCGACCAGCAGAAGGTCGACGTCATCATCGCCGGCACCAACTCGGCCACCAGCCTGGCCATGGCGGCGGTCGCCGCAGAAAAGAAGAAGCCCTTCATCGCCGTGGGCGCCGGCTCGTCCGACCTGACCAACGCGCAATGTTCACCCTACACCGTGCACTACGCCTACGACACTGTGGCGCTGGCGCGCGGCACCGGTTCGGCGGTGGTGAAGGACGGCGGCAAGAGCTGGTTCTTCCTGACTGCCGACTACGCTTTCGGCCACGCGCTTGAGCGCGACACGATGGCGGTCGTCAAGGCTGCGGGCGGCGAAGTGAAGGGCCAGGTGCGCGCACCGCTGGGCGCCTCGGACTTCTCGTCATTCCTGCTGCAGGCGCAATCGTCCAAGGCGCAGATCCTGGGCATGGCCAATGCCGGCGGCGACACCATCAACACGGTCAAGGCCGCCAACGAATTCGGCGTCACGCAGACCATGAAGCTGGCCGGCCTGCTGGTGTTCATCAACGACGTGCACTCGCTCGGCCTGGATGCCACCAAGGGCATGTACCTGACCGACGGCTGGTACTGGGACCAATCCGACGCCTCGCGCGCCTGGTCCAAGAAGTTCGAGTCCAAGGTCGGCCGCAAGCCGTCCATGCTCCAGGCGGGCGATTACTCGTCGGCGATGTTCTACCTGAACGCCGTCAAGGCCACCGGCTCGGATAACGGCGACGACGTGATGAAGTGGATGAAGTCGAACAAGGTGAACGACTTCTTTGCCCAAGGCGGCGTCGTGCGCGAAGACGGCCGCATGGTCCACGACATGTACCTGATGCAAGTGAAGACCCCGGCCGAATCCAAGGGCCCGTGGGACTACTACAAGGTGGTGGCGACGCTGCCTGGCGACGAGGTCTACACCAAGTTGTCCGAGTCCACCTGCAAGCTGGTCAAGAAATAAACCAGCCCATGTGATCCTGGATGCGGTCCGGGCCGATGGCCCGGCCGCATTCCTCCTGACTAGCTCGCTTCCTTCCGTACCGCGCAGGACTTTCCCAAGATGACTGACATTTTCGGCATCCCCATACAGGCCTTGTTCGGCCAGCTGTTACTGGGCCTGGTCAACGGTTCCTTCTATGCAATGCTGTCGCTCGGACTTGCCGTCATCTTCGGGCTGCTGAACGTCATCAACTTCGCCCACGGCGCCCTCTACATGCTGGGCGCCTTCATCGCATGGATGGGGCTTTCGTACTTTGGCCTGAACTACTGGGTCATGCTGATCCTGGCGCCGCTGATCGTGGGGCTGTTCGGCATCATCATTGAAAAACTGCTGCTCAGGCATCTCTACAAGCTCGACCACCTGTATGGGCTGCTGCTCACCTTCGGGCTGACGCTGCTGATCGAGGGGCTGTTCCGCAGCTTCTACGGCGTGTCGGGCCAGCCTTATCCCACGCCCGAGGCCCTGCGCGGCGCGACCAACCTGGGCTTCATGATCCTGCCGAACTACCGCGGCTGGGTCGTGGCGGCGTCGATCATCGTCTGTTTTGCCACGTGGTATGTCATTGAGCGCACCCGCCTGGGCGCCCTGCTGCGCGCCGGCACCGAGAACCCGCGCCTCGTGGAGTCATTCGGTGTGAACGTGCCGCGCATGATCACGCTGACCTATGGTTTCGGCGTCGCGCTGGCGGGCTTTGCCGGTGTGCTGGCCGCGCCGGTGCTGCAGATTTCGCCGCTGATGGGATCGAACCTCATCATCGTCGTGTTCGCGGTGGTCGTGATCGGCGGCATGGGGTCCATTTTCGGCGCCATCGTCACCGGGCTGGGCCTGGGTGTGATCGAGGGCCTGACCAAGGTGTTCTGGCCCGAAGCGTCCAGCACGGTCGTCTTCATCATCATGGCCATTGTTCTGTTGATCCGCCCGGCCGGGCTGTTCGGAAAAGAAAAATGAATCGTCAATTCCTGGGCTATGCGGTCCTGGCCATCGTGGTGGCCTTGCTTCCCTTCATGGGCGTGTATCCGATCTTCGCCATGAAGGTCATGTGCTACGCCCTCTTTGCGTGCGCCTTCAACCTGCTGCTGGGCTTCACGGGGCTGCTGTCCTTCGGCCACGCCGCCTTCCTGGGCAGCGCGGCCTACGCGGCCGGCCACAGCATGAAGGTCTGGGGCCTGCCCACCGAGCTGGGGCTGCTGTTCGGCGTGGCCGTGGCGGCGCTGCTGGGCCTGGCGATGGGCGCGATTGCCATCCGGCGCAGCGGCATCTACTTCGCCATGATCACGCTGGCGCTGTCGCAGATGGTGTTCTTCTTCTTCCTGCAGGCCAAGTTCACGGGCGGCGAAGACGGCCTGCAGAGCGTGCCGCGCGGCTCGCTGCTGGGACTGGTCGACCTGTCCAAGGACATCAACCTGTACTACCTGGTGATGGCCATCTTCATCATTGGCTACTTCATCATCTGGCGGACGGTGAACTCGCCCTTCGGGCAGGTGCTGCAGGCGCTGCGCGAGAACGAGCCGCGCGCCATCTCGCTGGGTTACGACGTGGACCACTTCAAGCTGGTGGCCTTCGTGCTGTCGGCCGCGCTGGCCGGCCTGGCGGGCGCCACCAAGACGCTGGTGTTCGTGTCGGCCACGCTGTCCGATGCCACCTGGCAGATGTCCGGGCTGGTGATCCTGATGACGCTGATCGGCGGCCTGGGCACGCTGACCGGCCCCGTCCTGGGCGCATTCATCGTGGTGCTGCTGGAGAACAAGGTGGGCGACTTTGGCCAGATGATGGCCAACGTGACCGGCGTCGAATGGTTCCTGCGCCTGGGCGAATCGGTCACGATCGTCAGCGGCCTGATCTTCGTGATTTGCGTGCTGGCCTTCCGGCGCGGCATCGTGGGCGAATTGGGCGCCCTCTTCAACCGCCGCCGTACCGCGCGCGCGTGATCATCTGACCTTTCGCTTGATTGACCTCCGGGGCCGCGCACAGCGGCCCCGTTGCATTGGGACGCGCCATCGCCCCGTACAATGGCAGGCACCTCACTACACAGGTGCCGACCATGCGCATCACGCATCTCGTTCCCGGCCTCGGCGCGCTCGCGCTGGCCGCCGCCCTGCTGTCCCCCACCGCGGTCCAGGCC
>NZ_JCBANC010000076.1:0-27107 GCF_059760815.1 Achromobacter sp. 1012554356
CCGACATCCCCCCGCAAACATAAAGCACCTGCCCCGTCACAAACCCCGCGCGCCGGTCCAGAAACATCGCCACGGTATGCGCGACCTCATCCGGCCGGCCAACCCGCCCCATGGGAATCGCCGCCTCCAGCGCCAGCGTCTTCGGCGCCCCCGGTGGGTTGGACTGGTTGAACAGCTCGGTCGCGACCGGCCCCGGCGCCACGGTGTTCACGGTGATGCCATCGCCCGCCAGTTCCAGCGCCCAGGTCCGCGTCATGCCCGCCAGCCCGGCCTTGGACGCCCCATACACCGACCGCCCACCTTTGCCCAGCGCGGCCCGGCTGCCGATGTTCACCACGCGCCCGTACTTCGCCTGCCGCATGCCCGGCAACAGCGCCTGCATCAGCAGGATCGGCGCGGTCACGTTCAGCGCCATCGTCCGCGCCAGTTCCTCTTGCGTGATGTCCTCGATGTTGGCCACCTGGATCATCCCCGCGTTGTTGACCAGATGCAGCACCGGCTGCTGCGCGGCAAGCTCACGACCCGCGGCGATGGTCGCCGCCGCGTCGCACAGATCCACCGAGCGAAAAGTCTCGCCCGGAAGCAGTATCTCGGGCGACGTGCGGCTGAAATTGACGACGTGAAAGCCGTCTTCGATCAGCCGCGCGACGATGGCACGGCCGATTCCCCGGCTTGCGCCGGTGACGAGAGCGATAGGTGGGTTCATTGCGCCTTGATTCCCTGGTCCTTGATGAGTCCGCCCCACTTCTTGCGTTCGGCGGATTCGAACGCGGCCAAATCCTTGCCAAACAGCGTGCCTGGCTTGGCGCCCATGGTGGCGAAATTGGCGGCGATGGCCGGCGTCGCCAAGCCGCTGCGGGCGGCGGCGATCAATTGCTCGACGACCGGGGCCGGCGTGTTGCGCGGTGCATACAGCGCAAACCATGCGGTGACATCGAACCCCGGCAATCCGGACTCGGCGACGGTCGGCAGGTTTGGCACCGACGGATCGCGCGCGGCCGACGTCACCGCCACCCCGCGCACCAGATTGCCGTCCTTGATCTGCGCCAGCGCGCCCGGCAGGTTGTCGAACAGGAGATCCACCTGCCCGCCCGCCACCGCCGGCAGCGACGCCGACGTGCCCTTAAATGGCACGTGCAGCATCGTCACCCCCGCCATCGCCTCGAAGTACGCCCCCGTCAGGTGCACCGAAGAACCGATGCCGGGCGACGCATAGGTCAGCTTCTTGTCTGCGGACTGCTTGGCCGCCTTGATCACGTCCGCCACCGTCTTGTAGGGCGACTTTGCGCTGACGGCGATGACATTAGGCGTGGTGGACACCAGCGCGATCGGCACGAGGTCGCGCTCGGGATCGAACGGCATGTTGCCGTAGAGAAACTGGTTGATCGTCTGCGTGCCGATCGTGCCCAGCCCCAGCGTGTAGCCGTCGGCCTTCGCCCGGGCGACGTAAGCCATGCCGATATTGCCGCCCGCGCCCGGTTTGTTCTCGACCAGCACCGTCTGCTTCAGCCCCGGTTGCAGCGCGTTCGCGATGGCCCGGCCAAAGAGGTCCGCGCCCCCGCCCGGCGGATACGGCACAACCACGGTCACGGGATGCTCGGGATAGCCAGCGGCGTGGACCGCGGGAAGCGCCAGAACGGCCAGCGCGGCAAGGGCGAAGCGCCATCCGGCGCGCGGATGCGGCAATTGCGTCATGGTCTCGTCTCCTAACGAATCCGCTGATTGCGGATTTCTTTTTAAAGTACGTAAATACGTACTATATTCATAAGAACATGAAAAACCGACAGGAGACAAGCAGATGAAACGCTGGACGCAACGCCCCGAAGGTTCCACCTGGGGCGACTTCGGCCCGGACGACGAACTGGGCCGCCTGAACCTGCTGACCGAGGAAAAGGTGCTGCAGGCGGTGCGCGAAGTCCGCGCCGGCAAGGTCTTCTGCCTGTCGCTGCCGCTGGATCTGCCCGGCGGCAACGTGCTCAATCCGCGCCGCCACGCGCCCACCCTCAAGCCCACCTTCCGCGAAGGCACACCCTATCTGAACTTTGCGATGTCGCAGGTGCAGCCCGAAGCCATCGACGTGCTGTCGGACGATCAGGTCACGCTCTCTATGCAATATTCCACCCAGTGGGACGGCCTGTGCCACGTGGGAGCAATGTTCGACATCCAGGGCGACGGCCAGGCGCGCCGCGTTTACTACAACGGCTACGCCGCCGGCGTGGACGTGTTTGGCGGCGCCGATCCGGACAACTCGGAAACCGCCTGCTGCCCGCCGGGCGGCTCGTATGCGCGCAAGCTCAGCGTCAGCCGCTACGCCGAAAAAGGCATGCAGGGCCGCGGCGTGCTGGTGGATCTGGCGCGCGCCTTCGGCCCCGGCCGCACGATCGTCGGCCATGAGCAACTTCAAGCTGCCATGCGCGAACAGGACGCCCTGCCCGAGCCCGGCGACATGCTGGTGCTGCGGACCGGTTTCGCGGAAGCCGTCGTGGCCATGAATGGCCAGCCCGATCCGCACCAGCTTGAGCAAACGGGCGCGGTGCTGGACGGCGCCGACCCCGCGCTGCTGGACTGGATCACGCGATCCGGCATCGCGGCCATCTGCGCCGACAACTACGCGGTGGAATCGTATCCGGCACGCACGTCCGGCCCCGGCCATTCCATCCTGCCGCTGCACCACCATTGCCTCTTCAAGCTGGGCGTGCCGCTGGCCGAACTGTGGTATCTGAAGGACCTGGCCGACTGGCTCCACGCAAACGGCCGCAGCCGGTTCCTGCTGACCGCCCCGCCGCTGCGCATGCCCGGCGCGGTGGGTTCGCCCGTGACGCCCATTGCCACGGTGTAAGCCATGCCCCTGCCGTACTCGACCTTCTCCGACCACCTGGATGCGCTGGCCGCCCGCAAGCCCGATGCCATTGCACTGATCGACCGCGACCAGCCGGTCAGCTTCGCAGACCTGCGCACGCGCAGCCTGGCGCTGGCGGCGGGCCTGTCCCGCATCGGCGTACAGCCCGGCCACCGCGTTGCCGTCTGGCTGCCCAATTGCGCGGCCTGGGTCGAATCCTTTCTTGCGTGCGCCCACCTGGGCGCGCTGGTGCTGGCCGTCAACACGCGTTTCCGGTCGGTGGAGGTGGCCGACATCCTGGGTCGCGGCCGCGCCGACTGGCTGGTGTACTGGCCGGATTTCAAGGGCATCGACTTCCAGGGCATTCTGGATGGCGTGGCGCCGGTCGATGTGGATCAGTTGCAGGGCGCAGTCGCGCTGGCCGGGCCCGACGAACTCCCTCCGGCATCGCTTCACGGCAAACCGGTGCATCGGTACGACGCGCTGCTGGCCTGCGCCGACCCCGCACCCATCGCGCAAGCCAATGCCGGCGTGCTGTGCTTCACCACGTCCGGCACCACGTCCAAACCCAAGTTCGTCCTGCACGATCAAAAGACCTTGCTGCGGCACGGCGCGATGGTCGCGCAGGCGTTCGGCTATGACGACCGGGCCTGCGTCCTGGCCAGCGCGCCGTTCTGCGGCGCCTTCGGTTTTGCGACGCTGGCCGGCGGCCTGGCGCGCGGCGTGCCCGTCGTGTGCGCGCCCGTCTTCGATGCCGCCCAATCGGCGCAGGCCATTGCCCGCCACGCCGTCACCCACACCTACGCCAACAACGAGGCGCTGGTCGGCATGATGCAGGCCGCCGCGCCCGGCGGGTTTGCGTCCGTGCAGTTGTTCGGCTTTGCCAGCTTCACGCCCGCGCTGGGCAACATGCTGGACCTGGCCGGCGCGGCAGGTGTCCCGCTCGCGGGCCTTTACGGCTCCAGCGAACTGATCGCACTGGTAGCCGGCCAGCCCCGCGACCCCGCCGACGGCGACGTGTCCGCCCGCCACCAGCCCGGCGGCACGCTCATCTACCCCACCGCCCGCGTACGCGCCCGCGATCCCGAGAGCGGCCAGGTGCTGCCGCACGGGCAGTCCGGCGAAATCGAAATCCTGTCGCCCAGCCTGATGCAGGGCTACCTGGACAACCTGGACGCCACCCGCGCCGCCGTGACGGGCGACGGCTACTTCAAGACGGGCGATCTGGGCTACACGCTGACCGACCGCCAGTTCGTGTTCCAGACCCGGATGGGCGACTCGCTGCGGCTGTCTGGCTTTCTGGTCAATCCGGTGGAGATCGAACAGGTCGTCGAGACCCTGCCCGGCATACGCGCCTGCCAGGTGGTCGGCGCGACGCGCAACGGCAAGATCGTGCCCTACGCCTTCGTGCTGCTGCAGGAAGGCGCGCAGGCCGACCCGGCCGGCTGGACCGCGGCGTGCAAGGCGGCGATGGCCGGTTTCAAGGCGCCGGCGGGCTTTACCGTGCTGGACGCCTTTCCGTCGGTCGAAAGCGCCAACTCGGTCAAGATACAGAAGCACCGGCTGCGCGAGATGGCGGACGCTATGCTCTCGGCTTCCGAGTCATAACCCCCCGACCCGCCATGCCCGCCCGCAAGCTTTTTTCGCGCAGTCCCCAGCCGCTTTACCTGCAGGCCGCCGCGCTGTTTCGCAGCCACATCCAGAACCGGACGTGGCGGCCCGGACAGCAGATTCCGCCGCTGGAATCGCTGATGGAGACCTACGGCATCTCGCGCGCGACCATCCGCCAGGCGTTCGGCCTGCTGGAAGAGGACGGCCTGATCCGGCGTTCGCGCGGCTCTGGCACCTTCGTGAACGCCGAGCTGCCCGAAACGCCCACGCTGCTCATTCCCAAGACCTGGGCCGAAACCGTCGAACTGAGCAACCAGCTCGGCACGGTGTCGCTGGTGGAGTCCAGCGCCGACTCGCCCCTGCCCGATACGCTGGGCATGCCGTGCGGCGCAGACCGCAGCGGCAGCTTCCAGTACCTGCGGCGCGTTCACACGACGGACGCCGGCCCCTTCTGCTACAGCGAGGTCTTCCTGGACAGCGGCCTCTTCAGAAAGCACCGCGCCCGCATCCAGAAAAGCACCGTCGCCCCCGTGCTGGACCAGTTCTACGGCGCGCGCATCTCCGAGGCTCGCCAGGTCCTCAATGTGATCGAGGCCGGCCAGGAATCCGCGGAATCGCTGCAGATTCCCGTGTCTTCGCCGGTGGCCGAGCTGCGCCGCTATGCCTGCATCGACGGCCGCGTGGTGTATTTCGCGCGGCTGGAGTTTCCGTTCCGCAAGGTGCGGATGGAATTCGACCTGCTCACCAGCCGCTGAACGCGCCGCCCAAACCGCCCAAGGAGAACACCGCCCCCATCACCGACCGCCGCCGTCCGAACACACAGGGTGCAGCAGCAAATAAAACCTACATTGCGCCCGCCATATCCGAAAAGAATCCGGCATACAGGGAGACAACCATGAGACATGCCGACAGGACCCGGATTTCAATGCAGTGCCGCAGCACGTTCGTTCGATTGTTCGCCGCGACCGCTCTTGCCGCCACCGGCGCGCACGCGCAAGCGCCCGCCCCCGCCGTTTCCGACGACGTGGTTCGGCTTGGCCTGATCCTGGACATGAGCGGCGTCTATGCCGACGTGACCGGCAAGGGCAGCGCCACCGCGGCCGAGATGGCGATTGCCGACTTCGGCGGCACCGTGCTGGGCAAGAAGGTAGACCTGCTGGTGGTGGACCACCAGAACAAGGCCGACATCGCCGCCGCCAAGGCGCGCGAGTGGTATGACATCCAGAAGGTCGACGCCATCATGGACGTCGCCGGCTCCGCGCCCGCGCTGGCCGTGCTGGAGGTGGCGCGGGAAAAGAAGAAGATCGTCGTCTTCAGCGGACCGGGCACCGAGCGCATCACCAACGACCTGTGCTCGCCCTATTCCGTGCACTACACCTACGACACCTGGTCGCTCGCCAACACCACCGCGCGCGCCACCGTCGAGCAAGGCGGCAAGAGCTGGTACTTCCTGACCGCCGACTACGCGTTCGGCCACACGTTGCAGGCCTCGGCCACCGACGTCGTGAAGGCCAACGGCGGCACGGTGCTGGGCGCCTCGCGCCACCCGCTGGGCTCCAGCGACTTCGCCTCGTACCTGCTGCAGGCACAGGCCAGCAAGGCGCAGGTCGTGGGGCTGGCCAACGCGGGCGGCGACACGGTCAACGCCATCAAGGCGGCCAGCGAGTTCGGGTTGACCAAGGGCGGGCAGAAGATGGCGGGCCTGCTGCTCTACATCAACGACATCCACGCCATCGGCCTGGACGCCGCCGCCGGACTGACGCTGACCGAAGCCTTTTATTGGGACATGAATGACCAGACGCGCGCCTGGTCGCAGCGCTACTTCGACAAGCTCAAGAAGATGCCCAACATGAGCCAGGCGGGCACGTACTCGTCGGTCATGCACTACCTGAAGGCGGTGCAGGCGGCTGGCACGGACGAGCCGACCGCGGTCATGAAGCAGATGAAGGCCACGCCGATCAACGACTTCTTCGCCACCAACGGCCGCATCCGCGAAGATGGCCGCATGGTGCACGACATGTACCTGTTCGAGGTCAAGAAGCCGTCGGAATCCAAACGGCCGTGGGACTACTACAAGCTGGTGGCCACGCTGCCGGGGGATCAGGCCTTCATGCCGCTGTCGCGGTCAACCTGCCCGCTGGTCAAGAAGTAGCGCGGCAAGCGGGCGCGGCGGGTAACTCCCGCCGCGTTATCCTTGCCGCTTTGCCTTTCGCCGCTCCGACATGCCGCAACGCGCAGCCCGCATCATCGAGGGAAAGTTTGACCAGCTCCGGCTGGCCACGCCGGTACGGCGAAACGATGTCTTCCTGCGGATCGGCGCGGAGACGATCTGGGGTTCCGGGCTGGACCCATCGCACATCGCCTTGCTGCGCGCCTTCCACGACAAAGGCACCGCCGTGCGCGTTGGCGTGCTGCAGGCCGAGCATGGCCTGAACCACTTTTGCTGGGCCGTGCCCGCGCAGGGCAAACCCATTGCCCCGCTCACTTACCAGACCGCGCAACGGCGCAGCGGACGCGAGGCCGCCATCTGCAGCGCCGTGGGCGTGACCGCCCTGGGCGGGGCGTGGCTGTCTGGGGTAGCCACGCTGCCGCGCGTATTCCTGATGGTGTTCGCGCTCGCGATCGCGTTGATGGCCCTGGTGCTTGCCGCGAATGCCTTGCGTGTCCTCTGGCACAACCGCCGCGATCGGCCGCGCATCCTTGCCAGCGAGGCCCAGTTCGATCCCACCCGGAGGCCAGCGGCCACGAACGCCGCACCAGCCACCCCGCCGCTGCGGCAGGAACCCGCCGCGCTGACGCAGGATGGCGATCCGCCGCTGCTCCTGATCCGGGGCAAGCTCGACGGGATCACGCATGAAACGCGGCATGTGCACAAGGGTCCGACCTACGGCCATTACCGCTTTTCCGTTCAAGGCCGGCAGTTTCAGATGACGGTCGACGAATCGCTGGGAAGCTGGCAGCCGTTCCTGGCGCAGAACGATTACGTCGAGATCGCCGTCAATGCCCAACCGGCGCCGGACGAACCGCATGCGGTGTATGCCTTGCGCAATCAGGAGGACGGACGCGCCTACATGTGCCATCTGCGCTTCCGCGCCTATCCCGGCCGCGACACGCCGGTCGGCGTCGGCATGAACCAGCGCGCGCCCATGCTCAAGACCATCGGCGCGTTGATGCTTGCGGTCTGGCTGTTTCTCATTGGCCTGACCTGGTTCATGGATTCCGAGGCGTTGCAGGGCGACTTTCCGGAACTCGCGCTGTTCATCCTGGGCATGTTCCTGCTGGTTTGGCTGTGCTTTGCACTACCGCTCCTCTGGCTCGACATGCGATGGCGCATGGGCAGGCCGACGCGGCGCCAGCGCATCACCGAACGCATCTACACGCTGCTTGATCTGGGCACGCCGTTCGCGCCGAAGCAACGCATCGAAGAGGTGTGAGCGGACCCGCGTATCCTTGCGGGATGCCTGACTGCCGCCGGAGACCCGCATGACCGCCCCCACCCAACGCCCCATCGCCGCCACCATCGCCGCCACCATCGCCGCCGTCGTGCGCGACGGCCAAGTGCTGCTGGTGCGCCGCGCCAACCCGCCCGATCAGGACCGCTGGGCGTTTCCGGGCGGCAAGATCGACGCGGGCGAATTCCTTTTTGACGCCGCGGCGCGCGAACTGCTGGAGGAGACCGGCGTCACGGCCGAGCCGCTGCACGTCTTCGACGCCGTCGACGTCTTCGACCGCGACGACACCGGCGCACTGCGCCGCCACTTCATCCTGATTGCGGTGCTGTGCCGCTGGGTATCCGGCGAACCGGTCGCGGGCGACGACGCTCGTGACGCGCGCTGGGTGTCCCTGGCCGATCTGGACGCCCACGCGCTGGCCACCAGCTTCGGGGTGGCGCAACTGGCGCACAAGGCCGCGGATTTGATGGCGGCCCGCTAAGCGCTCGCCAAGTCCCCATCGCGACGAGTATGCGGCAAGGGCGAATGGCGTCTGCTCACGACGGTGTCAGACACCCGCTCGAAAGGTCATCATCATGCGACGGCCTACAACGGGTGTCAGACACCGTTGAGAGCCCCACTCCAGGTGTCTGACACCCGCATGAGACGACCGGCAACCTACGACGTCCTTCACCGGGTGTCAGACACCGTCCCACCACCCCCCCCCTGCGTCACGAAGCTTTCCGCCCGATACGTTAAGGTGTAGCCCCACACCCCTTGTCTCTTCATTCCTGGAGTACCGAATGACCGGATTGTTCATCGTGGTGGCGGCGCTGGCGTTTCTGATGCTGGCGGCGTATCGAGGCTACAGCGTCATCCTGTGCGCGCCCATTGCAGCCATGGGCGCTGTCCTATTGACAGACGCGTCGGCGCTCGCGCCTGTGTTCTCAGGCATCTTCATGGAGCGTATGGCAGGCTTCGCCAAGCTCTATTTCCCCGTCTTCCTGCTGGGCGCGGTGTTCGGCAAGCTCATCGAACTGTCGGGCTTTTCGCGCGCCATCGTGCAGGCGGTGCTACGGCTGATCGGCGCCGAGCGCGCCATCGTGGCCATCGTGCTGGTATGCGCGGTCCTGACGTATGGCGGCGTGTCGCTCTTCGTGGTGGTGTTCGCGGTCTACCCGTTTGCCGCTGAGATGTTCCGCCAGGGCGGCATCCCCAAGCG
Source organism: Achromobacter sp. 1012554356 (assembly GCF_059760815.1). Classification (NCBI taxonomy): domain Bacteria; kingdom Pseudomonadati; phylum Pseudomonadota; class Betaproteobacteria; order Burkholderiales; family Alcaligenaceae; genus Achromobacter; species Achromobacter sp. 1012554356. The sequence continues at coordinate 9,104 of NZ_JCBANC010000076.1, forward strand.
CCTGATGCCCGGCGCGATCGCGCTGGGCGCCTTCACCTTCACGATGACGGCGCTGCCCGGCACGCCGCAGATCCAGAACATCATTCCCACCACGTTCTTCGAGACCACGACCTGGGCCGCGCCCTGGCTGGGCCTCATCGGCGCCGCGTTCACGCTGACCGCCGGCATCACCTACCTGGAATGGCGCCGCAAACGCGCCGCCGCGGCTGGCGAGACCTACGGCACGGACCTGCGCAACGAACCCGCGGCGCCCACCGGCGAACGCGACCATCATCCGCTGATCGCGTTGCTGCCGCTGGTGGTCGTGGGCGTCATGAATTTTCTGCTGACACGCTGGATCCCGGGCTGGTACCCGGCCGGTTCCGAAGTCGACCTGCCCGGCCTGGCCAAGCCCCTGCCCGTCAACGCCGAGGAACAGGTGGCGCTGTGGGCCGTGATGGGCGCGCTGATCGCTGGCATCGTCACCATCCTGCTGTTCTCGTTCCGCGCCATCAAGTCGCATTTCGCCGAAGGCAGCAAGAGCGCCGTATCGGGCGCGCTGCTGGCGTCGATGAACACCGCGGCCGAGTACGGATTTGGCGGCGTTATTGCCGCGCTGCCAGGCTTTCTGCTCGTCGCGCAGGCCCTGAAGGCCATTCCCGATCCGCTGGTGGGCGAAGCGGTCGCCGTGACGACGCTGGCCGGCATCACGGGCTCGGCCTCGGGCGGCATGAGCATCGCGCTGGCCGCGATGTCGCAGACCTTCATCGACGGCGCACTGGCGGCGGGCATCCCCATGGAGGTGCTGCACCGGGTCGCCGCGATGGCGAGCGGCGGCATGGACACGCTGCCGCACAACGGCGCGGTCATCACGCTGCTGGCCGTCACCGGCCTCACCCACCGCCAATCCTACGGCGACATCTTCGCCATCACGCTGATATCAACGTTGTCGGTATTCCTGGTGATTGGCGTTTTCTACCTGACCGGCATCGTCTGATCGAACGCGGCGGCAAACACGCCCGCCAGCCACTGCGCGAACACGCGCACCCGCGCCGGCACCTGCCGGTTCTGCGGATACAAGACCGAAACCGGCATGGGCGCGGGCGGCGCGTGGGGCAGCACGATCTTCAGGTGCCCCGCCGCCAGTTCGCGCTCCACGCGATAGCGTGGGACCTGCACCAACCCCAGGCCCGCCAGCGCCGCGCTGGTATAGAGTTCCGCGCCGCTCACGCTGACGACGGCACGCGGGCGCACCTGCACAACGAGCCCGTCCACCAAAAAATCCAGCGGTACGGCGCGGCCCGTCGCGCTGGACACGTAATCCACGGCCAGATGATGTTCCAGCGCCTTCACGCTGTCCGGCATCCCGTGGCGGGCCAGATAGGCGGGACTGGCGACCGTCACCTGCGGCATCTGCGCGATCACCCGCCCGGCCAGCGTGGAGTCTTGCGGCACGCCGGCGCGCAGCACGCAGTCCACGCCTTCGCGCACCAGATCCACCAACCGGTCGTCCTCGCCCAGATGCAGCGCGATGTCGGGATAGCGCTGCAGGAAATCCGGCAGGCCGGGCATCACGAAGAAGCGGGCCAGCGTGCCCTGCGCATTGACCCGCAACAGGCCCTTGGGCGCTTTATCAAGAAAAGCGCCGTCTGCCTCCTCCAGGTCCGCCAGCAACCGCACGCAACGCTGGTAGTGGGCCTCGCCGTCGTGCGTCAGCCGGACCTGCCGCGTGGTGCGGTCCAGCAGGCGCGCGCCCAATCGGGCCTCCATGCGCTTGATCAAGTTGGTGACCGTGGCGCGCGGAATGCGCAGGTCGTCCGACGCCTTGGTGAAACTGCCCCGTTCGGCAATGCGCACGAACACCTGCATTTCCTGAAATCGATCCATGCCCTTGGCCAGTTATCGTTATCGCATTTGTTAACGCAAATGAAATTATCTTAGCAAATCCTGGGTAATTATCTTTGGAACGGAATAGTCGATCATTCCTCTCACCCCACCCATCAAAGGACAGAACCCATGAACGACCAAGCTTCCCCGCGCGTTGCCCTTGTCACCGGCGGCTCGCGCGGCATCGGCGCCGCCATCGTGCGCCGCCTGGCAAATGACGGCTTTGCCGTCGCCATCAACTACGCTTCCAGCGCGGCAGAAGCCGACGCGCTGGCCGGCGAGGTCCGCCAAGCCGGTGGACGCGCCCTGGCCGTGCGCGCCGATGTCGCCAAGCCCGATGACGTGCGCGCGATGTTCGATGCCGTGCAGGCCGAGTTCGGCCGGATCGATGTGCTGGTCAACAGCGCCGGCGTGCTGCAGGTACAGCCGCTGGCCGAAACCAGCGACGACCTGTACGACCGGACGTTCGACATCAACACCCGCGGCACCTTCAACACGCTGCGCGAGGCCGCCGCCCGAATGACCGATGGGGGCAGCATCATCAACGTGTCCAGCACCACCGTCGCTCTCAACCTGCCCGGCTACTCGGTCTACATCGCCAGCAAGGCCGCCGTCGAAAGCCTGACGCAGGTCTTCGCCAAGGAACTGCGCGGACGCCGCATCACCGTCAACGCGGTCGCCCCAGGCCCCGTCGCCACCGAGCTGTTCTTCAAGGGCAAGAGCCCCGAACTGATCGAGCACTACGCCAAAATGCCGCCGCTGGAACGCCTGGGCCAACCGGATGACATCGCGGGCATCGTCTCGTTCCTGGCGGGACCCGACAGCGGGTGGGTAAACGGGCAGATCGTGCGCGCAAACGGCGGCGTGGCCTGAAAATTTTTTGCGTGCGCCGACGCCTCCTGAAGGCGCGCACTCATCCCAACGCACGAGCCCGGCCCTTCGGCCGGGCTTTTCTTTCACGCCGCTGAATGCCGCATATTTGCTGATGTCCTCATCCGTATTACCCATGCACGCCTCGACCGATGGGCCGAGGCGTCATCTCCGGTTTTCAAATTTTCAGTTCGCGCGCTCGGGACTTTGATTTACAGAAAAGTCTGGCCAGTTGGACGAGGTTTGCATGAGACGGAGTCCGTAAGCCGTGGTTTAGCCTGACCCGGCAGTACTCCGACTCACCTTGATCGATTGGACGAAAGCAATGAATCAACTCATTCATCCGGACTGCCACCCCTTTACCGCCGCAGGCAATCTGAAGCAGATCTCCGCGTATTACGAGGAAGGTCGCCGTGTCATGTGGATGATGCTGCGCGCGCAACCGCGCCCGTGCTTTAACCATGAACTCATCGACGAGATCATGACCCTGGCGCGCGCCGCCAAGGACTCCGGCCTGCCCATCGACTTCTGGGTCACGGGCTCGCTGGTGCCGCAGATCTACAACGTCGGCGGCGACCTGAACTTTTTTGCCGAGGCCATCCGCACCGGCAAGCGCGAAGCGCTGCGGGCCTATGCACGCGCTTGCGTCGACTGCGTGCACGCCGCCACGCGCGGTTTTGATACCGGCGCCATTTCGCTCGCCATGATCGAAGGCACCGCGCTGGGCGGCGGCTTCGAGGCCGCGCTGGCCCACCACTTCGTGCTCGCGCAGAACAATGCGCGCATGGGCTTCCCTGAAATGGCGTTCAACCTGTTCCCCGGCATGGGCGGCTATTCGCTCGTCGCGCGCCGCTCGGGCATGAAACTGGCCGAGGAACTGATCAGCACCGGCGAATCGCACACGGCCGAGTGGTACCACGGCCGCGGTCTGGTGGACGTGCTGTTCGAGCCGGGCGAGGCCTTCAAGGCCACGCGCACTTTCATCGACGTGATGCGGCCGAAGCTGAACGGCATGCGCGCCATGCTGCGCGCCCGCCAGCGCGTGCTGGCCCTGCCCCGCGCCGAGCTGATGGACATCACCGAGGACTGGGTCGAGGCCGCCTTCTCCATTGATCCGAAGGACCGTGCCTACATGGAGCGGCTGGTGATGGCGCAGAACCGCCGCACGGCGAGCAGTTCGGAGGCCACCGAAGTGGCCACCATGCACTGATCCGGCTGCAAGCCGCCGGTTGCGTCACGCAATGAGATGCAGCCGGCGGCGCTGCGCCAGCCAGGCGGTGAGCTCTTCCGCGGGCATGGGCTTGGCGTACAGGTAACCCTGCTTGGCGTCCACGCCCAGCGTATCCAGGAAGACGGTTTCTTCCTGGGTTTCCACGCCCTCGGCGATCACCTGAAGTTCAAGCGTGCGCGCCACGGCGACGATGGCGCGCGCAAGCGCCTGCGACACCGGATTCTCGTTGACGCCCCTCACGAAGCTGGCGTCAAGCTTGATCGCGTCCAGCGGAATGCGCGCCAGCTGCGACAGCGACGAATAGCCCGTGCCGAAATCATCCAGATGCACGTGCGCCCCCAATTGCCGGAACTGCTTGATGAGTTCGATGGCGGCGTCTTCATCGTCGATCAGGCAGCTTTCCGTGAGCTCGATGTCGACCAGGCAGGGGTTGAGGTTCGCGTCGCTGATGGCCCGCATGAACTCGCTGACCACGCCCTTGTCGTCTAGCTGGCGGGCCGACATGTTGATCGCGATGCGCAGATTCAGGCCCTCGCGCTTCCAGGCCGCGGCCTGCCGTGCGGCTTCGCGCATCACCCAGACACCCAGCGGCGAGATGAGGCCCGATTCCTCGGCATACGGGATGAAAGTATCGGGGCCCACCATGCCGCGCTCGGGTGAACGCCAGCGCACCAGCGCTTCCACGCCGTCGACCTCGCCCGTGCGGCCGACCAGCTTGGGCTGGTAGTACAGCATCAGGTGGTTCTCGGCCAGCGCCTTGCGAAGGTTCGTGTCCAGCCAGACATAGTCCGCGTTGCGGCGGTCCATATCGGGCTGGAACACGCGGTACGTATGGCGGCCCGCTTCCTTGGCCACATACATGGCGATATCCGCGCTGCGCACCACGCTGTCCAGGTCTGCGCCGTGGTCGGGGTACATCGCGATGCCGATGGAGCAACTGGTGTAGACCTCGATGAGGCCTTGGCGGAAGGGTTCGCGCAGCCGGTCGATGATGCGCTGCGCCGTCGCCTCAAGCTGCCAGGCCTGCGCCTCTTCCTGCAGCACGATGAACTCATCGCCGCCCAGGCGCGCCAGCGTCTGGCCTTCGGACAGGCAGGTCGAAATGGCCACCGCCACTGCTTTCAACAGCCGGTCGCCAAAGCCGTGGCCGTAGTGATCGTTGATGCGCTTGAAGTTGTCCAGGTCCAGGAACAGCACGCCGCCCCGCCCTTCCCGGCCCGCCGCCAGTGCCGCCTTCAACCGCGACGTGATCGCGTGGCGGTTGGGCAGGTTGGTCAGCATGTCGGTATTGGCCAGTACCCGCAGACGCTCCTGCGCCTGGCGTTCTTCGGTGATGTCCGTGCCCGAGCAGATCAGGTAGACCCGCTTTTCGCCGCTGCCGCTGGTGACGAACTTATTGCGGAACAGGAACAGGCGCGGGCCCTTGACCGTGTTGATCGTGCGCTCGACCTCGTACGACTGCCCGCGCTTGTAGAACTCGGCGATATTGCGCCGCGAGGCAATGGCCTCTTCGCGCGTCATGAACATCTCGAAGACGCTGCGGCCCACGATGTCCTGCTCGCGCTTGCCGGTATATTCCTCGCTGAGCTTGTTGAAGCGCTGCACGCGCCCGTTCTGGTCGACGATCACGATGACCGAATTCGCTTCGGACACCACCGTTTCGGCAAACGACAGGCCTTCGACGAGGTCCTTTGCGACGGATTCGGTATCGGTGTGGGCCGATGCGGTGCCGGCCCATTCGTTGGGATTGATCTTGCGGCCGACCAGGTGCAGATGCAGCAGATCGCCATACAGCATGATGTCGATACGCACGCTGGACGTGATGCCCGTCAGGCTGCGCACGGCTTCGGCCTGATCTGGGCGCAAGGCCATGGCGATATTGGTCGCGCCCTTGACTGCGGCGAGTTCAATCGCATCGCTATCGGCGGACAACCGCCAATATGGGCTCTGCGTACCGAAATGCGTGTGCAGGATCGACTTTTCGTCCTGGTTCTCAGTCATTGGTATCCCCCCGCCGTCCTAAGGCCCGCGAAACACATTACGGTCTACTGAATTTGGGGTCAACCACCTTTTCGGGGCCTGAGATCTCTTTATTGCGGTTTATTGCGCGGCCGTTCAGTGGCGTTATGCAATTCTGTGAAATACAGCGGCTTTCCCAGCGCAGTGCACAAATTGGCGGAAGCGATTATTTCGGTTCCTTTCAGTAGCCGCAAAAAAGAGAACGCCGAAAATCCGTGGCGGATTTCCGGCGTTTGGCGGAATGGGGCGCGGCGCGCCGGCAGAAGCGGCTTATTCGCCCTTCACGCCCGCCTCGTCGATCACCTTGGTCCAGCGTGCGACTTCGGCAGACACGCGTGCGCTGGCGTCCGCGGGCGTCGTCCACGTGGCGATCGCGCCCTGGTTCAAGAGCGACGCCTTGACCTCGGGCTTGGCCAGAATCTTCTTGAGCTCGGCATTCAGGCGGTCGATGACCGGCGCCGGCGTGTTGGCCGGGGCCACGATGCCGAACATCGAGCTGACCTCGAAGTCCTTCAGGCCGGCTTCGGCGGCGGTGGGCACGTCAGGCAGCGCATCGACGCGTTGCGGCGAGGTCACCGCCAGCGCGCGCAGCTTGCCCGCCTTGATGTTGCCCTGCGCGGCAGGCACCGTCTCGATCATGCTGAGCACCTGGCCGCCCATCAGGTCGGTCATCGCGGGGCCGCTGCCCTTGTAGGGCACGTGCAGGATGTCGGCGCCCGCGGTGCGCTTGAACATTTCGCCGGCCAGATGCTGGGGCGAGCCGTTGCCGGCAGACGCCATGGTCACGTAGCCCGGCTTGGACTTGGCCAGCGCGATGAATTCGGGCAGCGTCTTGGCCGGCACCGACGGGTTCACCACGAACACCAGGGGCACCGTGCCCACGATGGCGACCGGCGCGAAGCTCTTTTCCACGTCATAGGTGACGCGGCCGCGGTACAGCGCGGCGTTGATGGAGTGGCTGGTCAGCGCGCCCATCAGCAGCGTGTAGCCGTCGGGCTGGGCCTTGGCGACCTGGTCCGCACCGATGTTGCCGGCAGCGCCCGCGCGGTTTTCCACGACCACGGTCTGGCCCAGCGCGCCCGTCAATTCCTGCGCAAGCACGCGGCCGATCACGTCGGTGGCGCCGCCGGGCGGGTAAGGCACGATCATGCGGATGGGCTTGTCGGGATAGGCGTCGGCCGAGTACGCCGGGGCAGCAATACCGGCGCATACGGCCAGCAGGGAAAACAGCACGGCGCGGCGCGGCCGCAGACGCAGGTCTGACATGTGGTCTCTCCAGCCGGGATGGGTATAGGAATGATCGGACGCCCGGTTCGTCAACGGCGCCAGTGTAGGGGTCCGCTCTTGATTGAAGAATCGGTATTTTTCTATCGACTGATCTTCAATTCAGATCAATAGCCGCACCGCCATAAACCGCTTGCAGGCCGCCTGAAGGGCTGGATATGATGTCGAACCTGGATTATCAATAATATTATCGGGACTGAAAATGACGGACGAGACCAAGGGCGGCAAGCCCGGCAAGGGCCCCTTTGACAGCGACAGCGCCACCGCGCAAGGTGTCGCCCGCGGGCTGACCAATTACGGCGACAAGGGTTTTTCGCTGTTCCTGCGCAAGGCCTTCATCAAGGGCGCCGGTCTGTCGGACGACGCGCTGGCGCGTCCCATCATCGGTATCGTCAACACCGGCAGCAGCTATAACCCCTGCCACGGCAACGCGCCGCAGCTCATCGAGGCCGTCAAGCGCGGCGTCATGCTGGCCGGCGGCCTGCCCATGGACTTTCCCACCATCTCGGTGCACGAGAGCTTCTCGCAGCCCACCAGCATGTATCTGCGCAACCTCATGTCCATGGACACCGAGGAAATGATCCGCGCGCAGCCGATGGACGCCGTCGTGCTGATCGGCGGATGCGACAAGACCGTGCCCGCGCAGCTGATGGGCGCCGCCTCCGCCGGCGTGCCCGCCATCCAGCTCGTCACCGGCTCGATGCTGACCGGCTCGCACCGCGGTGAACGCGTGGGCGCCTGCACGGACTGCCGCCGCTACTGGGGCCGCTACCGCGCCGAAGAGATCGATGCCGTCGAGATCGCCGATGTGAACAACCAGCTTGTCGCCAGCGTGGGCACCTGTTCCGTCATGGGAACGGCCAGCACCATGGCCTGCATCACCGAGGCCTTGGGCATGATGGTGTCGGGCGGCGCGTCCGCCCCGGCCGTCACCGCCGACCGCGTCCGCGTGGCCGAACACACCGGCGCGACGGCCGTCGCCATGGCGGCCTCGCGCCTGACCCCGGACCGCATCCTGAACGGCAAGTCCATCGAAAACGCCCTGCGCGTGCTGCTCGCCATCGGCGGGTCGACCAACGGCATCGTCCACCTGACCGCCATCGCCGGCCGCCTGGGCATCGACATCGACCTGGCCGGCCTGGACCGCATCAGCCGCGAGACGCCCGTGCTCGTCGACCTGAAGCCGTCTGGCCAACACTATATGGAAGACTTTCACGACGCGGGCGGCATGCCGGCGCTGCTGCGCGAGTTGCGCCCGTTCCTGCATCTGGACGTCCTCACCGTGTCCGGCCGCACGCTGCGCGAAGAACTGGACGACGCTCCGCCGCCCTTCAAGCAGGACGTCATCCGAACGGCAGACGCGCCGATCTATCCGGTCGGCGGCCTGGCCGTGCTGCGCGGCAACCTCGCGCCCGGCGGCGCCATCATCAAGCAATCGGCAGCCAACCCCAAGCTGATGGAGCACGAAGGCCGTGCCGTCGTGTTCGAGGACGCCGAAGACATGGCGCGCCGCATCGACGACGACGCGCTGGACGTGACGGCCGACGACATCCTGGTGCTCAAGCGCATCGGCCCCACCGGCGCGCCCGGCATGCCCGAAGCCGGCTACATGCCCATTCCCAAGAAGCTGGCGCGCGCGGGCGTCAAGGACATGGTCCGGATCTCGGACGGCCGCATGAGCGGCACCGCGGCCGGCACCATCGTGCTGCACGTCACGCCCGAATCCGCCATCGGCGGCCCGCTGGCCTACGTGCAGAACGGCGACCGCATCCGCCTGTCGGTCGCCCGGCGCGAGATCGCGCTGCTGGTCGACGACGCCGAGCTGGCGCGCCGCACCGCCGCCAAGCCCATCACCCGCCCCACCGCCGACCGTGGCTACCGCAAGCTGTTCCTGCAGTCCGTGACGCAGGCCGACCAGGGCGTCGACTTCGACTTCCTGCGCGCCGGCGTCACGAACGACACGGTCCCGAAGAAGTAACCCCAACGCTCGCCATGAACGCCATCACGCCCGCCGCTTTGCAGGAACCCGCCCCCGACGCCGTCCAGGCAGCGGTGGCCACGCTGGAAGAGGACATCGTCTTCGGCCGGCTACATCCGCGCGAACGCCTGACCGAGGACGAGCTGATGGCGCGCTTTGGCATGAAGCGGCACGCGGTGCGCCAGGTGCTGGTCGACCTGGAATTGCTGGGCGTGGTCGAGAAAAAGCGCAACATCGGTGCGGTGGTGCGCGCGTTTTCCGTGCGCGAGGTAATGGAACTGTATGCCTTGCGTGAAGTGCTGGAAGTGCACGCCGCCCGCCAGATGCCGCTGCCCGTGTCCGAGGCGCGGCTGGCCGCGCTGGTGGCGGTGCAGCGCGAGCACGACGCCGCCGTCGCCGCCGGCGACGCGCGCCGCGTGTTCCGCAGCAACCAGCGCTTTCATCGAGAATTCGTGGGCCTTCTGGACAACGCGGTGCTGGGACAGGCCATCGAAGAGTACGCGCGCCGGACCCACCCGATCCGCTTCGGTTCACTGGTGACGGCCGGCCATCGCGAACGCGCCCGCCAGGAACACTGGACGATGATCCAGGCGCTGCGCGATGGCGACCGCGACGCGCTGATGGCGGTGTGCCGCGATCACCTGATCCCGTCGCGCGATGCCTATCTGGCCTCGCAACAGGCGTATGCGCAAACCCAGGGCGCCTATCTGGTCCCTGCCGCGCCGCTCTGACGTTTAACGGCAACGCCCGGTTCCCCGCAACCGGCAACAATTTGACAAGCCCTGCCCGGAATCGGTAATAATAACAATTACTATTTCCAGAAATTCGCATGTGCAGTTGTCCCGCCTCCGACTGCGAGGCGCCGGCGGCTTGACCAAAAGGTTGGATCTTGAGTACGCCGGGATGCGCCTTCCCCTCCTCCATCGAAACGCTTTATAGCGACCACCACTCCTGGCTCAGGGGCTGGTTGCGCCGACGCCTGGGCAACGCGGATCAGGCCGAAGACCTGGCGCACGACACCTTCATTCGTCTCCTGAGCAGTGAACGCATTCCCGCCACGCTCACGGAACCGCGCGCGTTTCTGACCACCGTGGCGCAGCACCTGGTGTCCAACCACTGGCGCCGCGAGAAGCTGGAGCGCGCGTATCTCGACGCGCTGGCCCAGGCGCCGCAAGCCGTGCACTGGTCGCCCGAGGACCGGGCCATCGTGCTGGAAACCTTTCTGGAGCTGGACCGCCTGCTGGACGGCCTGCCCGCCATCGTGCGGCAGGCCTTTCTGCTGTCCCAACTGGAGGGGCACACGCATGTCCAGGTCGCCGACGCGCTGGGCATCTCGGTCCCCACCGTCAAGCGCTACCTCGTCAAGGCCTTGCAGCGCTGCTGCTTTGCCGATCTTTCCTTTACCGGATGACCCGGCGCATGTCCGCCTCGTCCTGGTACGGCAACACGCGCGACGCCTCCACTCTGCCGCCCGCCGTTGCGCAACGCGCGCTGGAATGGCTGGTGGAATTGCAGGACGACCCCGTCGCACCCGAAACGGTGCGTGAATGGGCCTCATGGCGCGCCGCGCACCCGGACCACGAGCGCGCGTGGCTGCGCATCGAATCCGTGCAGGGCACGCTGCGGCCGCTCGCCGGACCCGCCAACGCGGCCATCGCGCAGGCAACGCTGGCCGCGCCCGCCTCCGCCCAGCGCCGCCGCGCACTGAAAACCATGAGCGCCCTGGCCATTGCGAGCGGCGCGGCCTGGGGCGTCAGCCAGATCACGCCGTGGCGCACCTGGACATCAGACCATCGCACCGCCATCGGCGAACGCCGCAACCTTTCGCTGCCGGATGGCACCCGCGTGGTGTTGAACACGGATAGCGCCATCGACGTGCGCTACACCGCCGAACACCGGCGCGTGACGCTCCTCGCGGGCGAGATCCTGATCACGACCGCCCATGAATCGAGCGGGCCCAACCGCCCTTTCTGCGTCGAGACCGCCCACGGCACCGCCCGCGCCTTGGGCACCGAGTACGCCGTGCGGCTGCTGGATGGCTCGACGGAGGTCAGCGTGTTCCAGGGCGCGGTCCAGATCCGGCCGCGCAACGACGCCGAACACGCACTGACGTTGCAGGCGGGATTGCGCGCCAACTACTCGGCGAGCCGTGTCGCGCAGCCCGCCGCCGCCGAGGAAAACCAGGTCGCCTGGAAGGACGGCTTCATCGTCGCTCGCAGCATGCGCCTGGCCGACTTTGTCGCCGAGCTGGGCCGCTATAGCCGTGACACGATCAGCTGCGACCCTGCCGTGTCAGACCTGAGGCTGTCCGGCTCGTTTCCCGTCAGTAATGTCGACAAGGTGCTGGCCGCGCTCAGCGCCACGCTGGATATCCGCGTCGAAACCGAGACGCGGCTCTGGCGCGGACGCCGTCTGCACCTCATCGCCGGCCCTGGCGCGGCACGCCCCACACCGCCGTTACAAAATAGTTGATCCGTTTTGCGATCTGGCGGGTCAAGGCAGGTGAGCACACAGCAACCTCACCTCTCTGAAAGGCCAGTTCATGAATCACGTCCGGGCGCCCAAGCGCCAGTCCTCCCGTTTCCTGCGACGCGCGGCCACGGCGCGCCTGGCGGGCCGCATCGCCACCGCCACGCTGCTCGCGGCGCCCGCGCTGGCCATCCCCACCGCCGCCCACGCGCAGGCCGCCGCCACCCGCAGCTTCGACATCCCCGCGGGAACGCTCGAAGACGCGCTGGGCCGCTACGGACGTGAAGCCGGCATCGTGCTGTCGTTCCGGCCCGAAGTGACGGCCGGCCTGCAAAGCAACGGGCTGCGCGGCACGTACGCCGTGCGCGGCGGACTGGAAGCCCTCCTGGCCGGCACCGGCATCCGCGTGCTGCCGCAGTCGAACGGCAGCTACGTGCTGGACCGCCCCCCCGGCGCGGGCATCGCCACCACGAACCTGCCCGCCGTGACGGTTACCGCCTCCGCCGCCGATCCCAACCTGCCCGCGCCCTTCGCGGGCGGCCAGGTGGCGCGCGGCGGCGGCTTGGGCGTGCTGGGTACGGGCGACGTCATGGACGTGCCGTTCAGCACCACCAACTACACCTCGCAGATGATCGAGAATCAGCAAGCACGCACGCTGGCCGACATCGTCATCAGCGAATCCTCGGTGCGCACCACCACCTCCAGCGGCGGCTTTTCCGACGAGTTCCAGATTCGCGGCTACTCCGTGGCCGCGGGCGACGTCGGCTTGAACGGCCTGTACGGCCTGGCGTCCGCCAGCCGCATGCCCGCCGCCATGATGGAGCGCGTCGAAGTCCTGAAGGGCCCCGGCACGCTGATGAACGGCATCGGCCCCAACGGCAGCATCGGCGGCGGCATCAACATCGTCACCAAGCGCGCCGGCGACGAGCCCCTCACGCGCCTGACGACCACCTACCAGAGCAAGTCGCAACTGGGCGGCCAGCTCGACATGGGCCGGCGCTTTGGCGACAACAACGAATGGGGCATCCGCGTCAACGGCGTCTACAGCAACGGCGACACCAACATTGACGACGGCAGGCAGGAACAAGGCGTTGGCGCGCTGGCGCTGGACTATCGCGGCGCCAAGCTGCGCTGGTCGCTGGACGCCTACACCCAGCACGAGAACATCGACAACTTCCGCCCGCAGATCGGCTTTCAGTCGAACGTGACGTCGCTGCCCTCGCCGCCCTCGGGCCACCGCAATTTCTACCCGGGCACCGAACTCAAGCTGAACGATTCGACCGTGGCCACCCGCCTCGAGTACGACATCAACGACCACCTGATGGTCTACGGCGCCACCGGCTACCGCTACGGCACCGCCGAGCAGACCTTTCCGTCGGGTCCCGCCGACGCGCTGGGCAATTTCACGGTGTCGAACGCCTACTACGACTCGTACTCGCGCACGTGGACCGGCGACGTCGGCCTGCGCGCCCGCTTCGACACCTGGGGCATCGGCCACACCGTGAACCTGTCGGCCACGCGTCTGGACCAGGAGTCCGGCAACGCCTACGTCACGTCCTCCGGTCCCGGCGTCCCGTCCAGCATCTTCCGTCCCGCCCCGCTGCCGCCGGTCACCGCCGACCGCGGCGCGCCGCAAAAGGCATCCAAGACCGAGCTGACCAGCTACACGCTGACCGACACCCTGTCCTTCGCCGGCGACACCCTGCTGATCACCGGCGGCATGCGCAACCAGCGCGTCGCTCTCGACAACTACTCCACCGCCACCGGCGCGCGCACCGGCTCGTACGACGAAAGCGCGATCTCGCCCGTCGCCGGCATCGTCTTCAAGCCGATCTCCAACGTCTCGCTGTACGGCAACTTCACGTCAGGCCTGACGCGCGGCGGCATCGCGCCCGCGACCGCGGCCAACGCCGGCCAGGTCTTCGCGCCGTACAAGTCCAAGCAGTATGAAGCGGGCGTCAAGGTCGACTGGGGCAAAATCATCACCAGCGCCTCGGTGTTCCAGATCACGCGTCCCAACTCGATGACCGATCCCGACACGCGGATCTACAGCTTCGACGGCGAACAGCGCAACCGCGGCCTGGAACTGGCAGCCTTCGGCGAAGCCATGCCGGGCCTGCGCATGATGGCCAGCGCCACGTTCTACGACGCCACGCTCAAGCAAACCGCAGGCGGTGTGAACGACGGCAATGACGCCAACGGCGTGCCGAAGAACACCTTCAACCTGGGTGTGGACTGGGACACGCCGTGGGTTCACGGCCTGAGCCTGAACGCCCGCGTGATCCACACGTCGTCGATGTACTTCAACGCGGCCAACACCGTGAGCCTGCCCTCGTGGACGCGCTACGACATCGGGGCGCGTTACAACACCGAGATTCTGGGCCGCGCCGTGGTGTTCCGCGCGAACATCGAGAATCTCTTCAACAAGGACTTCTGGCTGGCCAGCGGCTCGTACGCGACGGTTGCCGCGCCGCGTACGTTCCTGTTGTCGGCGCAGATTGATTTTTGAGGGTGACTGGCGTTCTTTGAGCGACGCGTAGGTCGCCAACATGCTGGAGCCGGCCCTTGCGAAGGGGCCGGCTTTTTTATTGCTTGCGGGAGAGCAGCGGGTGGCATCGACAGGTTAGCCAACGTACCCACCCACAAAGCGGATGTACTTCTAGAAGCCCGATAGTTCGCTTACGTGTTCGCGCGTCACGGTGCTGTCCTGGACTCGAGATCCATGTCAGCAGGCCACTTCACTTCGGGCGCGAGACGCATGGAAATGCTGTACCAAGGCAATTCACCATGGTCACGGGGTGATAGGAATGACGTGCTCCCCGCAGCGACAGACCCATCCCACCCGCCGATACGCGTCCGGGTCCGCCCATGAAGAAAGCGTCCGCCGCGAACAGAGGATCGCATTGGACGCGCATGCAATGCGCCGCCATTACGTCACACCGGCATAACTTTGAATATCAGCAGAGTCTTAGATTTCGCCGGGCGCAGTCGCAGGACGTGCAAAGCTCCCCCCTCACTGCTCGATCACTCGTCGCTCCTATCACCGCGCCTGCGCCGCCACGTATTCCCTCAACGTCTGAACCAGCGCCACCGCAGCGGGAGACAAGCTACGGTTGCGGGCCGTCACCAAGCCAATCGAACGCTCAGCCACCGGCGCCGTCAGGCGCCGCTGCACGATGCCGGTCTGCGCCACCGCGCCAGCGGCGATCTCCGGCAACGCCGCGACCCCGAAGCCGCATTCGACCATTGCCACGATGGTCGTCAGGTGTTCGGCTTCGAAGGCGGGCGCGAAGCGGATGCGGTTTTGCAGGAAAGCCCATTCCGTGTACTGGCGCACACTGCTCGGATGCACCATCGACACATGCTCCGCGCCGGCCGTGTCGGCCCAGCGCAGCGGACCCTTTGCGCGCGCAAGCGGATGCGCCTCGGGGATCAGCAGGATGAAGCTATCGGACATCAGCGGCACATAATGCAGGTCGGCGTGCTGCGGATCGGCGGCGGTCAGTGCGAAATCGACCTCGCCCGCGCGCACCAGGTCGAAGGCCGGACCGGAGAGCGTGTCGCGAACCTTCAGCGCGACATGCGGATGCGCCTGGCGGTACGTCATCAAGACGCGCGGCAACAGCCGAGCAGCCAGCGATGGCAGCGCCGCCACCGAGACCTGCCCCTGTTCCGCACTGGAGATGCTGCCTACTGCGGCGATGGCGTCGCGGAATGCCGCCTGCAGGGTCGCGGCCTGCTGCAGGAAGACCTCGCCCGCCGCCGTCAGCCGCACCGTGCGCGTGGTGCGGTCGAAGAGGCGCACGCCCAGCGCGTCCTCGATCCGCTGGATCTGTGTGGACAGCGCGGATTGCGACAGATGCAACTGCCCGGCGGCCTGGCGGAAATTGAGTGTGCGGCCCAGCACCAGCGTCGTGTCGATGTCGCGCATCGACAGGTTGATCTGCATGATTTGTCCCCGACTTATTGATCTGATTGACCGATCATTCTATTCAAAAATTCTGATTCATCAATCAACCGTGCTTCTCTACACTCGCGCCCAAGCGTGGTTTCAGAATCAGGAGAACAGCATGCAGAAAGACACAAAGGCGCTGCCCAATCCGGGCGCGGCGCATGCGGTGGTGGTGGGCGGCGGCACGATGGGCGCGGATGTCGCCGTCGTCTTGACGCGAGCGGCGTGCCGCACAACGGTGATCGAATCGAATGCCCAGCGCGCGGCCGGTCTGCCGGCGCGAGTTGCGGAAAACTTGAAGACCATCGGACGCGAGGAAAACGCCTCCCTGCTGGCCACCGCGCCGTCGCTGGACGACGTGGACTGGTCGACGGTGGATCTGGTGATCGAGTGCATTCCCGAGCGTCTGGACATCAAGCAGGCGCTCTTTGCGGACTTGGCGCGGCGCTCGCGGCCCGATGCGATTCTGGCCAGCAACAGTTCCAGCTTCCCGATCAGCGCGATCAGCGAAGGGCTGGACACCCGCGGCCGCATGCTGGGCCTGCACTTCTTCATGCCGGCGCATCTGGTGCCGCTCGTGGAAGTGGTGCTGGGCGAGGCCAGCGATGATGCCTGCGCCGATACGCTGATCGACTTCATGCGGCGCTGCGGCAGCGTGCCGGTCAAGGTGAAGCAGGATCTTCCCGGCTTTTTGGCAAACCGCCTGCAGCATGCGCTGTCGCGCGAAGCCTTCGACCTTATCGACCGGGGCATCGCGTCGCCCGAGGATGTGGATGCCGCAGTGCGCTTCGGCTTCGGCTTCCGGTTCCTCGCGGCGGGTCCCGTGATGCAGCGCGATCACGCGGGCATCGACGTGCACGCGGCGGCCGGCGCCACGATGTATCCCACGTTCTGCAACGCCGACCACCCCGCGCGCTGCCTGACCGAACGCGCCGCCGACGGCCGGCATGGCATGAAGGCAGGCGAAGGCTTCTATGCCTGGACGCCGGAGACCATTGCCGCCGAACGCGCCCGCTACGACAGGCTGCTGCGCGCGGGCCTGGACCTGATCGCTCCCGAACTGCCGGAGATCAAGCCTTGAATATGCCTACCTCCGACTTCGTGGCTGGGTCCCTGCCCCGCGCCGCCCTGGCCGACTCGCCCGTCATCATTACCGTCGCGCCCAACGGCGCCTACAAGAAGGCCGCCGATCACCCCGCCGTGCCGCTGACCGCGGAGGCGTTGGCCGCCGAGGCTCGCGCATGCCTGGACGCCGGCGCCGCGATGATGCACATGCATGTCAGAAAGCCCGACGGCAGCCATCTGCTGGACGCGCAGGCGTACCGCGACGCGCTCGCAGCGGTGCAGCGCGCGGTTGGCGACGACCTGCTGGTGCAGGTGACCAGCGAGGCGGCGGGCGTCTATCAGGCGGCCGAGCAGATCGCCATGGTGCGCGAATTGCAGCCCGAAGCTGTCTCCATCGGCCTGCGCGAAATTGCCGTGCCCGGCATTCCGGAAGCGGAGCTGGCGGCGTTCCTGGCGTGGCTGGCCGAGCGGCGCATCATGACGCAGATCATCCTGTACGACGAAGCGGACGTGCGCCGCTGGCTGTCGCTGCGCGCGCGCGGGCTGGTGCCGCCGGGCGCCTGGTCGGTGCTGTTCGTGCTGGGACGCTACAGCGCGGGACAGACGTCGTCGGCCTACGATCTGCTGCCGTTCCTGGCCGCGTACGATCATTCGTTGCCCTGGGCGATCTGCGCCTTCGGTCCCGAAGAAAACGCCTGCGTCACGACCGCGGCGGCCTTTGGGGGCCACATGCGCGTGGGCTTCGAAAACAACCTGAAACTGCGCGACGGGTCGGTGGCGCCGGACAACGCGGCGCTGGTCGCCCAGGCCGCGCAAGGCGCGCGGGCGCTGGGCCGGCCGCTGGCGACGGCTGCGGACGCGCGGCGCATCTACGGCGCGATCGGTTAACGCATCGGCGGTTGACCCGCTCCGGACTAATTTGCAACGGGTTAATGGGCGGCCGGCGATCCGGCGGCCGGTCCCCCGCCCCCCCCGACCTCTCCGACATTATTTCGCTGTGTTGCAACATTGACGCAGCGCAAGCTCATCTGCTACAAACTTTCGCATCCGTACGTTTAACGCAATACCCCTACAAGTTTCTGCTGCGAGGTGGTGTGTGCAAGACGAATCCGATGGCTACACAAAAGCCCAGGAACTGCGAAGTTTCCTATTCCTGACGGCAGTCATGGCCCCGGTGTTGGCAGTGATCATCGTGGCCGGGTACGGTTTTGCGGTCTGGATCTACCAGATGTTCGCAGGCCCCCCGGGAAGCTGATGCAAAGCCTGCGCC